>SKQI01000116.1 GCA_007119095.1 Wenzhouxiangella sp.
GGACGGACTCGGCGCAGAGCAAGCGCTGAATGCATGTGAGTGGCAGCGATCAGCAGTGGCACCAGCATCACGAACGCCATACCCATGATCATGAATCCCGCCAACATTCCCAGCATGATCAGACCCTCCGAATACAAGCAAACGCCCCTTGGGGCTCTTTCTAATGGGATAATACCCCGATGACAGCAAAGAATCGACCTGATGCCCGGATGACATCCAATAGCGGCATGTTGGCAATCATTCTGAGCAATACTCTGACTATTGTCATGGCCGCCGTCATGCCATGGGCGCTGGTGCACCTGCTGTGGCCATTTTTTATACAAAGCGTGATTATCGGCGTCTTCTGGTACCAGCGCATTCGCAGCCTGGAGACATTCTGTACAGATTACGTAATGATCAATAACCGCTCGGTAGACTCAACCCCGGCTACCCGTGACTGGATCGCACGATTCTTTGCCTGGCACTACGGCGCCTTCCACATGGCTTACTTCATTGCGCTGGCGATCCTGACCACGACCAGCTATCGCCGCCACCAGCAGCCGTTACCCGAAGACAGCACCTGGCAGCTAATCGGGGTGATCAGCCCAGTCGACCTCATTTTCCTGATGGTCATCAGCTTCAGCTTTTTCTTCAGTCATCGTCTTGCGTTTGCCGAGCAGGTCGCTGCTGACCGGGAACGAAAGCCGGACATCGGCCGCTTGATGATTCTGCCCTACGCGAGGATCCTGCCCATGCACATGGCCCTGGCTCTCGGCCCTTTCATTGGCCAGGCCGGCATGACCTGGCTGTTTGCCACCCTGAAGGCCATCGCTGACACGCTGATGCACAAACTGGAGGATCGCTGGATGGACCGCAGATCCGAGCGATAATGCTCTACGCCATCTACCCGGCCAGGCATCGACCCGTCAATTTCCTGAATTGTCAGACTATGCCCGTGACGCTCAAGGTGCCAGAACAAGCACCTTGAATTGACTGGGCACCAACGAAGCGCCCGCGATATTGGTACTGTTTTGCAGCGACATGCTGGTCAATCGAGTGGTCGGCATACCACCTGTCAAGCAGGTAAACGCTCCGGTCAGGTTGCGTGATGGTCCCATTACAAACGCCGAGGCAACTCCCGTTGCAATGCCTGCGTTGTCTCCATTGCTCATCGGCACGACCGTGGCCATGTTATGCGCCGGAGTACCGCCCGTGAGCACCTTGAACTGACTTGGAATGGCGGTCGGCTGCATCGCGATATTCGGGTACGGTATCGGGACCGGCGTGGGCGACGGCGGCGCCGGCGTCAAACAGACATCCGGAAACGCGAAATCCATGCCCATCATTTGTGTGTTAGCAAACATAAGCTTCTATCCCAATTGAATCTGATCGCCATCAACCTTGGCGACTTCACGCGCCTGGACGATCACGTTCTCGCCGCGCAGCGTCATTGCCGATCGCGCTCGATGGTCAACCTGGCCGGCCCGTTTGTGATCCATACCCTCGACCTTGCGCACGCTATTCTCGGCAAACTGGTTGAGTTGGCGGGCAACCATATCCAGCGTCTCACCCACCATCGCCATGCGGCCGTAGCGAAGCTGCAGTTTTTCGATAGCCCAACAGGCCTTTTCGGCCACGAACTCACTGACCCTGGCTCGCAGCTGCAGTCGGCTGCCGGTCACCGATACGCTGCCTGGCGCCGAAATATCCAGATCCTGGTCACAGTGCAGTTTCAAACTGCCGCCGACAGCCCTCAGTGATACGTCCCCGGGCAAGCTCAATGCGTTGGTGCCATCCTGTGCACGCTCCAGTACGGCCAGAACCCAGGCTTCGTCGCCCTGCCACAAGAGCAGGACCCTGTCTCCTGGACAAGGCTCTAGCAGGCAGCTAGACGCGCGTCGGGCCGGCATCAGCCCGTGTTGCTCGGTAGCAAGCATCCAACGCTGACCATTGCCGTCAACGACCCGGCCGATCAGTTGGATAGGTTCGGGACGAATGGGAATTGCCGCTTGTGGGGTTCGGGCCGTCATGGCATTTTTGCTCCGTTTCTTGGGTCTTACCCTATCATGCAGGTGGGCGCCAGCGCTCTGCCGCCAGTCGCTTGGAATCTTCACCCAGCGCCTCGGCGCGGGCGGGGATATGAGCGTTTTCGTCGAGTACCCGGTGCAGGCAGGTTCGAAACATTTTTGCACCGGCCATATCAACACCACTCAGATCACAATGCGAGAAATCCGCATAAGTCAAATCGGTCTGATCCATGCGCGCGGCCGCACAGCGCGCGCCTTCCCACTGGCTCTGGTAGATATTGGCGCCGGTAAACACGGCGTGCTCGGCTAGCGCACCGTTGAAAAGGCCTTGAAACAGGTTGGCTCCTCTAAAGTCGGCACCGCCAAGCTCGGCCTTGATAAAGATCGAATTCGGGGCATCAACCTCGGCCAGACAGGCATCAGTCAGTCGGGCTTCCTGAAAATTGCACTGAGCAAGCTTGGAGCGACTGAAATTCACCCCAGTCAAGTCGGCACGCATGAACTGGCACAGGGTGAAATCCTTGTCGGACAGATCCAGCCCTGAAAGGTCGGCATCAATGAATATGCAAAGATAGAAGCGTGAGCCATCCATTTGTGCATGTTGCAAATTGGCTTTGAGCAAGACGACACGATTCATGAACAGATTGCGAAAATCCGGCCGCAGTATTTGCGAGCTCAAAAATACCGTGAACTCCATATGCGCTTCTGCAAAACTGCAGTCATGCAGAATACTTTTGGTAAAACGGGTCATTTCCATCTGCGCGCCGCCAAAATCAGCCTCGGCAAGAACACATTCGTTGAAGGTAGCTTCGCGCGCCTCGGCAGACTGCAATCGCGAACCTTGCAGCCGACAATTATGAAACAGGCACTCTTTCAGGCAGGCACTGGACAGGTCGGTTCCTTCCAGATTGCATTCAGTCAATGCACCATCGACAAGCGAAGTATTGCGTAATCTTGCCCCGTTCAGATTGCATTGGACAAATGCGCACTCGTCCAATTTGCAATCGCTCAGATTGGCCCGGCCAAAATCAACCTGCTGGAAAATAACACCAGAGTAATCACGGCCAGACAGGTCCTGGCCGGCAAGGCTCAGCTCAGTCGCACTCAGCGAAGTCTTCAACAAGCTATCCAATTCCTCGGGACTGACGGTGCGCATCAGGGCGCCTCCCCATTCCGAGGAAATTTGCGAGGATAGGTGCGCATTCGTTCCGTCAAGGCGTGGTCGAAATCAGTACTGCGTTCGACGTGAACCTGGGCGAGATCGGCCTGGAACAGATTGGCGCCTTCCAGGTTCGCGGCGCGCAGATCGGCCTTGGTCAGTAGCGCATTACGAAGATCAGCGCCGCGCAGCCGAGCCTCTCGCAAGTCGGTTCGAATCCACATCGAACCTGCCGCCTTGATTCTCTCCAGATTGACGCCACCGGCCTTGGCCTCACTGAAGTCAGCGCCAGACAAGCTGGCATCATCAAACCGGCTCCCCAACAGATTCGCACCTCTGAAATTGGCATGGTCAGCCTCAGCCCCGTCCAGCCTGGCGCCGCTAAGATCGCTATCAACCAGAAAACGCACGTTGCCGAGCTTTGCCCCTGTCAGACGAGCCTGCCGCAGGCGACAGGTAATGAAAGCCGCCTGGCCGAGCTCGGCTCCGGAAAGATCCGCCTCGTCCAGGGTGCAGCGAATGAAGACCGCAGAAGCAAGCTGCGCCTCTCGCAGTGAAAGCCCGCTGAGATCCCGATCCAGGAATAGTGCGTTGTTGAGCACGGCCTTGTCCAGGCAGACCCCCTCGAAGCGAACATCCAGCAAGTTGCCCAGCCCTTCCATCTTAGCGCCGGTAAGGTCCACCTCGCGCAGACGAGCCCCGGCGAGATTGGCATCGGTCAGATCGGCTTCGCGAGCACTACCGCCACTCCAGCGACTTTTGCCCAGGTTGGCGCCCTTCAGGCTGGCACCGTCCAGACAGGTTGCTTCCAGACGGGCATGAGCCAGCACTGCTTCGTCCAGCACAGCCCCATCCAGCCTGGTGCCGTCCAGACGAGCAGATTCCAGCAATATCCCTTCCAACCTGGCACCACGCAGATCCATACCACTGAGATCAACCCCGGTAAAATCCTGATCTCGAACCGACTGCCCATTGGCCAGCATTTCTGTCAGCTTGCCACGTTGCTGAGCAGAACGATTCGATACAGGCGCCGCTGTTTGCTCATGGGCACCCATACGGTACAGGCCAATCAAGTCCGTTCGGGCAGTCCGCCATCCTTCCAATACCAGCGGATCATCCAGTGTCGCCCTTATTGCACTGGCATCCTGTCCAGCTGCCTCCAGCTCCTCTGCCATTCCTTCATGCATGGCGATGATCTGGTTAGGATCATAGTCAGGTGGGCCGGTTTTGGGCGAGTCGACGTCAGGAGGCGACGTGATTTCGGCCAGCTCCGGGTTTTCTTCATAAACCCCGAACGCCTTTTCAGTGAACTGTTTCTTGTTCCTTTCTAGCTCATCCAGACGCGCCCTTTGCGCAGCAAACTCGCGCTCCTGCTCCCGGATGTATTCCTGCAAATCCTCAATTTTGGTCAGATCAGGCATTTCGGGAAAGCTCGGAGGCTCTCCGGTGTCAATCGGTAGCTCCTTGGCCTGAGCCAAAGCGGCATCACGCTGGCTGTCAAAAATCGCCCGCATACGATCCAGACGAGGCTGTGGTTGCGGCTCCTTCAGACGGTTGGCAGCCCAGTCCAGCAGTGACACGCCGAGGCCCTCCGGCATCAGGTCGTCATCCCGCAGCAGATCCAGCATATCAGCCAGATCGCCGTCCCGATTTAAGCGCTTGGCAAGCACATCAGCATAATGCTGGAGCTGCCGCTGCCGGTCGCTGTGCTCGGCGGCCAACAAAAGCAGTTCGATATCGGCGCCGTCGTCCTCTTCGACTTCGAAACTGGCGTGGTAGATCAACGTCATGCGCTCAATCCCGGGAAAAAACCAGACGGTCGTGAGCTGGCTGACCGCTTCCTCAAGATCAGCCTGGCCGTGCCGACGGCAGAAAACGCGCTGACGTAGCCGAGGCAGTTCACCCGCAATCAGGGACTTTTCGGGATGAAGATTCTCCAGGCGGAAGTACTCCCCACCTTCAAGCGGCCCATCCAGCCACTGTGCCGGCTGAGCAACATTGAAATAGTTCCAGTTAATGTCAGAGGCGAAACCAGGATAGTCGGTTTTCAACCAGTCGTTACCATAACTCCCGGCCAGCCGCTGGCGCTGCGGCCAGCCGGGATCAACCGGACCAAAACCTGACGGTTCACGACGTTGCCCTGGCCGGGTCAGGAATTCGCCGGGAGTCTCAATATTTGGCAAGGGGATGCGCTTCTGGCCGTCCTTTGCCGTGACAGCTTCAGCACCTTTGCCCATTGGGTTGACGGCAAGCTTTTCGCCTCCGAAGGCACGCGCCCAACCCAGCGGCATTTCCACAAATGGTTCCGGGTCCGAAATCTGCTCACCATGAAACCAGCGATCACCAAACACTGCCAATTCACGCCGCTGGCCACCGAGCTCTGCAGCTGCGCGCAGCAGTCCGGTAGGCTTTCCTGCAGGCGCCCAGGCCGAACCAGCAACCAAGAACTCCCCGCGCTTTTTGGGCACGCCGGTATCAAGAACGACCTCTGGACCATTCACCTTCGCAGCATCCTGCCATAGCGCCGATTCCGGCAGCAGGCGTGGTTCTCCATCCAAAGGCACATGCACCAGCGACGCAACGCCCAGATAGTGACGACGCCGAAAAGTGAAAGGCCGTGACAACAAGCCAATCTGAAACGGTTTGACGACTCTCATCCGAACCTCATGGTTGGAGAAAGCACTGTCTGGCAGTCACCAATCCAGTGTCGCTGATCATGACAACAACATGATAAGGGAAAAATTGATGTCGATCTCCGCCTGCATCAACTCCATTTGTTTCTTCATGATCTTGATATCATTCTTGCCCAACTTGAC
>SKQI01000206.1 GCA_007119095.1 Wenzhouxiangella sp.
GTACCTGCCGCAGCCACAGCAGCCGCTGGAGTTCGAGTTTTCCGGACAGCGCGAGGGCCAGGAATACTGGCGCCTGCAACGGATGACCTTGACCGACCCCGGAGCGCTTCAGCTGACCGGCAGTGCCCTGCTGGAACTTGGCGAGGATGGGCTCGAACTGCGCACGCTTGAGCTCGAAAGCATGGATATCAAGATGCCCTTGTTCTGGGAGCGCTGGGCAGATGGCCCCGCCGCCCAGGCCGGGTTTGGTGATTTGCAAACCCGGGGCGATCTGCGGGGACATGCAAGCTGGAATCTGGAACAAGGTTGGTCCGGCAGTATCCGGATTGATCGAATGGACCTGGCGGATCCGGATGGTCGCCTTCAGCTGGGGGCGCTGTCGGGTGGGCTGGCTTTGCGACCAGAGGGGCTTGAAAGTGACCTGTCATGGCAGGCACTGGCAGTCTACGGCCTGCCGTTTGGCCCATCCCGGCTGCGGCTGGGTGGCAAGGGCAACGGCGTCGCCCTGCTGCAGCCGCTGGAGCTGCCGCTGCTTGATGGTGCCGTCGTGGTCGACAGCCTGCAGTGGCACAGGGGCGAAGCTGAGCAGCCTGAGCTGAGAATGGACGCCCGAATCCGACCCTTGAGCCTGACCCGATTGACCCGTCAGCTGGGCTGGCCAGAATTCGGCGGTCAGCTGTCGGGGGAGTTCCCCGGCATTGTTTATGCCGATGAGCGTCTGGCTTTTACCGGCGGCATTGTTGTCCAGGCCTTCTCCGGGACTATCGAGCTCGACGAGCTGTCGATCGAGCGACCCTTCGGGACCTTGCCCGCGCTGGCCGCCCAGGTTCGGATCACCCGGCTGGACCTGCTGGAGCTTACCGGGGCATTCAATTTCGGTCGCATGGAAGGCCAGGCCTCGGGCTGGATGCGTGATCTGCGGCTGCTGGATTGGCGACCGGTAAGAATGGATACCCGCCTGTTTACCCATGAAGATGTTCCGCGCCGCCGAATCAGCCAGCGGGCCGTGGAAAACCTCTCCAGCCTGGGCGGTGCCGGCGGCGCCTTGATCTCGGGTACGGTGCTTCGGGTGTTTGAGGACTTTCCGTATCGTCGGGCAGGGTTGGCCTGTCGCCTGGCCAATAATATCTGCCACATTGATGGCGTGGCGCCGCACGAATCGGGCGGCTTTTTTATCGTCGAAGGCAGGGCGCTGCCCCGACTGGACATCATTGGTCATCGCCGCCTGGTCGACTGGCCGCAGCTGGTTGCCCAGCTTGAGGCGATGCTGGAGTAAGTGCCCAGCGCCCCTCGATGCTACTCGTCAGGCGCTTCTTCGCTCTGCGTCTCCCAGACTCTGGCCTTGCGGATGCGATTGTCGGCAATATCAACGATGGTGAAAATCAGATTGCCGATACGCAGGCTGGTGCGGCCGTCGGGCAGTGATTCCAGCTGTTCCAGGATGAGGCCATTGACCGTCTTTGCCCCGGCGGTGGGCAATTGCCAGTTCAGGCGCCGGTTTAGCATGCGGACCGTGGTGCTGCCGTCAACCAGCCAGGAACCGTTTTCCTGCTTGCGCAACAAGCGCTGTCTGCCGGCGCCCTCTGTCGTGTATTCACCGACGATCTCTTCGAGGATATCGTCCAGGGTCACCAGGCCCTGGATGTCTCCATATTCATCAACGACCAGGCCCATGCGGCGCTCGCGGCCCTGGAATTCCAGCAATTGCTGGGTCAGCGGTGTGCCCTCGGGTATGAAATAGGGCCGGCGGATCACTTTCAGCAAGGTATCCATGTCAAGCCGGTTCTGGGCCAGCTTGGTCAGCACGGTTCGGATGTGCAGCAGGCCGACGATGTTCTCCAGCGAGCCGCGCCACACCGGCATCCGGGTGTAGATCGACTGGGTCAGGCTCTGCAGTATGTCTTCCCAGTCCTCATCCAGATCAATGCCGACAATATCCTGACGCGGCACCATGACATCATCGACTGTCCCGTGCTCCAGGTCGAGGATATTGATCAGCATTTGCTGGTGATCCATCGAGATGTTCCTGCCACCCTCCTTGACCAGCGTGCGCAATTCGTCTCGGTTGAGGGCTTCGGCCTGAATGGCGTCGTTCTTTATCCCGAAGGCTTTCAACAGCACGTTGGCCATCATGTTGATCAACCAGACCAGCGGGTAAAGCATCTTCAGCAAAGGGGTCAGCACGTAGCTTGCCGGGTAGGCGATCCGCTGCGGATGCAGGGCAGCCACGGTTTTTGGTGCCAGCTCGGCAAAGATCAGAATGACGACCGTCAGAATGACCGTCGACACCCAGATGCCTGCCTCGCCCAGCAGGCGCAGCGCAATGACCGTGGCGATCGAGGCGGCCAGGATATTGACCAGGTTGTTTCCCAGCAGGATCAAACCGAACATGCGATCCGGCTTGCTCAGCAGGCGCTGGGCAAGACGCGCGCCCCGATGCCCGGATTGTGCCTGGTGGCGCAGTCGGTAGCGATTGAGCGCGACCAGGCCTGTTTCGGAACTGGAGAAGAATGCCGACAGAACGATCAGCAGGGCCAGCAGAGCGAACAGCGTGGTCAGCGAGAGCTCGATCATTTCACCGGTCAGTGAATCAGGCTTTGGGCTGGGCCGCTCCAGCTGCGATCGAGAATGAGCTCCAGGACCAGTCGACTGCCGAAATAAGCCAGGGCCAGCGCGATCATGGCTGCCAACGCCCAGTTGACGGCGCGGCGGCCGCGCCAGCCGAACCACCAACGCCCGCCCAGCAGCAAGCCGAACAACAGCCAGGAGAGTATCGACAGGACCGTTTTGTGGGCCAGGTGCTGGGCCATCAGATCATCCACATAAACCAGGCCGGTGAGCAGGCTTAACGAGAGAATCAGCCAGCCGCTCAGGATCAGTCGGAACATGATTGTTTCAATCGTGGACAGCGGCGGCAGCAATTCGAGCTGCCGCAGCGGCCTGGGGTGGCGAAGCATGTAATCCTGGATCGCTACCAAAATGGCATTGATGGCGGCAATGCTGAGCAGGCTGTAGGCCAGCAGCGAGCTGAAAACATGGACTTCCAGCATTGCCGACCAGCGGCCCAGAATCATGGGCGAGGGCGCTGTCAGCCATTGCAGCCAGACAACCAGCGCGGCTCCCGGAAAGGCAATGATCCCGGCTTCGAGATTGCGCATGCGGATGCTGCCCAGCAGCATCACCAGCACGATAACCCAGGCCGCCAGGCTCAGGCTGTTGAGAAAATTCACATCCCAGCCCAGCGGAGTCGCCATGCTGAGCCACAGCACAGCCGCATGCAGCAGCATGGCAAGGACGCCAAGCACAGCACCCAACCTGCGCAGAGTGGCACGGGTATGAAAGAAGCCCAGCGCCAGGCAGGTGCCGGCGGCCAGGTAAACCAGGCCGGTCAACAGTGACAAAATGGAAAGCACTGACACAGTGGGCTCGTTTGGGTCGTTGTCTGTTCAGCGGCCAGTATAATGACTGTTAGTTCTCTACCCAACCATTAAAAGTAGGCGCCAAACATGTTCGACCAACTCAGCAAACGCCTGACTGGCTCACTGGACCGTCTGCGCGGACGCGGCAAACTGACCGAGGAAAACATTCGGGAGGCAATGCGGGAAGTCCGGATTGCCCTGCTGGAGGCCGACGTTGCCTTGCCGGTGGTCAAGGATTTCATCGCTCAGACCACGCAGCGCGCCGTGGGTCAGGAGGTGGTTGGCAGCCTCAAGCCTGGCCAGGCTTTGGTCAAGGTGGTGCACGAGGAGCTGAAGCGGGTTCTGGGCGATACCCAGGCTGAACTAAAGCTGGATCAGTCCGCGCCGGTGGTTGTGTTGTTGGCCGGTCTGCAGGGTGCGGGCAAGACCACCACGGCCGGCAAGCTGGCGCGCTTGCTCAAGGAGCGCCACCGCAAGAAAGTGCTGCTGGCCAGCTGCGATATCTATCGACCGGCCGCCATTGACCAGCTGGAGCTGCTGGCCAGTCAGGTCGATGCCGACTTTTTCCGCGCAGCCAGCACCAATGATGCGGTCACGATTGCCAACGAGTCGGTGGAACAGGCCCGGCGCAGCTTTGCGGACGTCCTGATTCTCGATACCGCCGGCCGACTGGCCGTGGACGAGGCGATGATGGACGAAATTCGCCGCGTTCATGCCGCCGTCAATCCGGCTGAAGTGCTGTTTGTCGTTGACAGCATGACGGGGCAGGACGCTGCCAATACCGCCCGCGCTTTTCACGAGGCCTTGCCGCTGACCGGCGTGGTGCTGACGAAGACCGATGGTGATGCGCGCGGCGGCGCCGCGCTGTCGGTTCGACAGATTACCGGCGCGCCGATCAAGTTCCTTGGTACGGGGGAAAAGCTTGATGGTCTGGAGCCGTTCCATCCAGACCGGCTCGCGTCTCGTATTCTCGGCATGGGCGATGTCCTCAGCCTGGTCGAGGAAGTCGAACGCAAGGTTGACCAGAAGCATGCCCAAAAGCTGGCCAGCAAGGTGGGTAAAGGCTCGAAGCGCTTCGGCATGGACGACATGCGCGACCAGCTTCAGCAAATGCAGAACCTGGGCGGTCTGGGTTCGCTGATGGACAAGCTGCCTGGCATGAATCGGCTGCCGGAGGCGGCCAAGGCGCAGATGGACGATCGCCAGACCCGGCGCATGATCGCCATCATCAACTCCATGACCCCGAACGAGCGTCGCTACCCGGATTTGATCAAAGGCTCGCGCAAGCGCCGTATCGCCTCCGGCTCAGGCACCCAGATACAGGACGTCAATCGCCTGCTCAAGCAGCACAAGCAAATGCAGAAAATGATGAAAAAGGTCGGCAACAAGAGCGCCATGGCCAAACTGATGAAGCGCCTGCCCGGCGGTGGTGGCATGCCTGGCGGCGGAATGCCGGGCGGGTTCCGCTAATCAAGATTCAATCGCCTTGGACGCGATCGCTCGCCCAGCCTGATGGGCGTCTTGCTCGGGAAGAAATAGGGCCATGAACTGGACAACTGCAGGCCTGCTGCTGGTCTTCCTGGTTCACCTGGTCGTTTTCGCCATCCTCGGCCTTCGCCGTCGGCAGGGCTATTACCTTGCGCTGGTCGTCACTTTCTCGCTACTGAGTGCGGCGATGGCGTTCCGCCTGTGGTGGCCGGAACTCAGTGTAGGAGATTGGCCGGTGAGTCAGCTCTTGCGGGCTATGGCTTGGAATGCCGCTGTAGTTTCAATCACCTGGGGGCTGGCACGTTTTGTCAGCCGTCGCCGTGCGCTACGGGAACCTTAGTCCGGGCTGCAGAACTGCTCGTACAGCTCGGCCATGATGGCCTGAACTTCGATACTGGCGAGAGAATAGTAGATCGTCTGCTGCTCGCGCCGCGTCTGGACCAGGCCGCTGTTGCGCAGCACGGCCAAGTGCTGGGAAAGCGCTGACTGGCTCAAGGGCAGGTGCTGATTGAGTTCACTGACTGACAGTTCCGCGTCGAGCAGATGGCAAAGAATCATCAAGCGATGCGGGTTTGCCATCAGTTTCAGAAACTGGGCGGCCTGCTCAGCGTGCCGCTCCATTTCCTCGGGCGGCGGGCGGAGTCGCTTCCTGTACTGATGTGTTACCTCGTCCATCCTTTAATTATGTAATAGTCAGGAATGAATTGCACCTGTTTTCCGGTTCAGGCGGGTTTCGAGATGCCCGTTGAAGGGCCTCAGGCTACAATAGAAGGCTTTCCAGAGCCACTTTGTCTCCCATGAGCCAGACTGCCGAACACCTCTCCAGCGCCACTGATAAGGCCGGTGATGCCCCACTGCGTTTCGTAACCGCTGCCAGCCTGTTCGACGGCCACGATGCCGCGATCAACCTGATGCGCCGACTGATCCAGGCGGAAGGTTGCGAAGTCGTGCACCTGGGCCATAACCGTTCGGTGGCCGACATCGTCCGCGCGGCGATCTGCGAGGACGCCGATGGCATTGCCATCAGCTCTTACCAGGGCGGGCACAACGAGTTTTTCAAATACA
>SKQI01000258.1 GCA_007119095.1 Wenzhouxiangella sp.
CCAGCCAGGCTTTCCTGGGCGGGGATTTCGAACACACGGAACAGGGTGCGCGCATTACCCGCATCCACAACAGCGACCCCGAGCTGCCGAGCAACCGCTCGCCGCTGGCCCGGCCGGGCGTGGACCTGCGCGTCGGTGACATCATCACCGCGGTCAACGGTCGCTCCGTCAGCAGCGTTGAAGACATCAACCTGTTGCTGACCCACCAGGCCGGCCAGCAGGTGCGGCTGGATTACCGGCGCGGCAATGATACTGGCGCGGTCGTGGTCGAGCCGATCAGCGCCTGGGCCGACGCCGGCCTGCGCTACCAGGACTGGGTGCTTGCGCGGCGGGAAAAGGTCGAATCACTGTCGGAAGGGCGCATCGGCTATCTCCACCTTCAGGCCATGGGCGCGAATGATATCGCCGATTTCGCCCGCGAGTTCTACGCCAACGTCGAGCGCGAGGGTCTGATCATCGACGTGCGCCGCAATCGCGGCGGCAATATCGATAGCTGGGTGATCGAGAAGCTGCTGCGGCGTGCCTGGATGTTCTGGTACCGGGCTGGCGAGCAGCCGTTCTGGAACATGCAGCAGACCTTCCGCGGCCACCTGGTGGTGCTGATCGACGAGCTGACTTACTCCGATGGGGAAACCTTCTCAGCCGGCGTGCGTAGCTTGGGCTTGGGCCCCCTGATCGGCCAGCGCACGGCCGGTGCCGGCGTCTGGCTCAGCGATACCAACCGCATGGTCGACCGCGGCGTGATGCGCGCCGCCCAGTGGCCGCAGTTCAGTCCCGATGGCCGCTGGCTGATCGAAGGCGCCGGTGTCGCCCCCGACATCGAAGTCATCAACCCGCCCCACGCCACCTGGCGCGGCGAAGACGCCCAGCTAGAACGCGGCGTGGAAGTGCTGCTGGAGCAACTGCGCGAAAGCCCCCTGATCATTCCGGAAGCCGAACCCATCCCCCCACGCGGCACCGACGGCTGGGATCTCTCGGGACCTGACTGATGGGTTCTGAGCTGATCGGTCCTAGCAGGATCCTAGGCCGTGCTCGGCCTTGTCCCTTTGCTTTGCAGCTTGTTCCTTGTGCCTTGTACCTTGTACCTTTCTGTTCTGCGTCACGGCAACTCGCATTCCAGTTCAGCCAGCTTGCTCAAGCGCTCCGGATAAAGCACGCCGCTGCCGAACTCGGGCAGGGCGGAGACGTAGTCGACCAGCGCGCGGTTGCAGTCAATCAAGGTGATGGTCATGGTGCCCCAGTGCTGTCTGATGACTGCGTCGGCATTGAATGCTGGGCCGAAGCGCGTGCCGCGTGTGATCAGTAAGTCATCGAAGTAGATGGAATTCTCTTCCATGGCGCCTTCGCCGACAATCCATGAAGGGTATCCAGCCTCATCATAGGTGAACCAGATGGCGAAAACTCGGCCGGGCCCGGTCTCCTGCAGGAACCAGCCCTGACCGAACAGTTCGGGGTCATACCATTGCCCGCTGATACCCGGCGTATCTGCTTGCGGGGCTTCGGGCACGCTGCCGCAGGGCACGCCTGGAATCGCGATCAGCCGGGTGATGTCGACGCTGCCAGTGCCGTATTCCGGTGGCCCCTGGTAGTGCAGGGTGGCATTGTTGCAATTGGCAAAGTCCAGCTGCAGTTGTCCCCAGAATTCGATCACTGGTTCGCGACGTCCTTCCTCTGGGCCGAAACGTCCGTCACGCGCAGTCAGGATTTCGTCGAAGTGAATCTGACTGCCCTCTATCCGACCATACCCAACCAACCAGGCCTGTTGGCCGGGCGCGCCTTCGGGGGGGTAGGTGAACCAGCCCAGGGTGGCATCGGTATCGTCCAAAATTTCGAGTAGCCAGCCCTCACCGGCCCTGTTGGGGTCGAAGAAATGGCCGCTGTGGCCGGCGTGAAGCTGGTTCAAAACGGGGGCAAAAAGCAGGCTCGACGGTGCATGGAGTCCGCCCTCGCCGGCATCGACAACCACATCAAGAAAGTCGCCGCTTTCTCCGTCATAGCGCAGCACGCGGTGGCTGTCCTGACAGGCGACGTAAAGTTGGCCGTCGGGTCCGAAGCTGACATCGCGGGCAAATGCCAGGCCGCCGCTGCCCGAGGGCACGAATTCGCCCAGGTATTGACGACTGACCGGATCGAATCGCAATACGTTGCCGGCGCGACCATTGGCCAACAACAGGTGGCCTGCCGGCGAGAAAGTCATCCCCCAGGGATCAACGATCTGACCATTGTCAGGCCCGGCCAGATCGGCTTCACGGAACCCGTGGGTGGTACGAAATACCAGAATGCGGTTTTTCAAGGCATCTGCTACGTACAAATCAATCTGGCGCGTGGCGAAACTGCGCATGTGCAGGCTGACTCTGTCGTTCCAGTGATCGGGATCTTCTTGCAGTTCGGCACTGGCGGGCCAGTTGAGTCGATTCCGATTGGCATCGTATCGCTCCAGGGCATTGTCGCCCAGGACGAGTAGCTGATTGTTTCGAATGAAGCCCATGGCGCGAGGGAAGGCGCTCTGCAAGTCTCGCTGGCCTGGAACCTCAGAGCTCAGGTATACATCAATCAGTTCGCCCGACAGGCGGTCGTAGCGGCGAACATCGCCCGATGCGAGCAGATAAAGACGACCGGCATCATCGATGTCCATATCCGTGAACTCGGTCAGGATGGGGCCGCCGTCCACCGAGGGTGGGGCGGTGACAACACCCCTGAAATGCCCGTCAGTGTTGAAAGAAAGTATCTGGTCAGAGCCGCTGCTGGCGACAAGTAGTTCCCAATCTTCGTTGGACTGGGTGTCGCGCAGCTGGCGCGGCTCGAACACGAAGCTGGACTCGGGCGGTGGTTCGCCGTCCAGCGGGTCGAACGGGAAAGGATCGAGCCAGTCAACGACTCCGTCGCCGTCACTGTCGGGCTGCGACGGTTCTGGGCGGACGACCTGTCCGGGCTGCACGGGGGAGAAGTAGCCGGCGACAATCGGGCCGAAGCTACTCAGCGTTTCGGCATTGTTGCTGCCGCGTCCCGGGGCTGTGGAGCCGCAGGGCTGGCCGCCGCAGAGAATGTTCGGATTGGAAAATACATCCAGACGCCGGTACCGATCGCGATGGCCGGTGCCAAAACTGCCCATGACCGTGTGAAAGCGGCCGTCCTGGATAAATGCATAGTTCGAGCGTTCCGGATCGTCACCGCTTGAGGCCTCGCGCTGATGCTCGGCGTTGAGGTTGTGGCCCAGCTCGTGGGTGAACACGGCATCGGAACAGACCGACCAGTTGCTGGCGCCGTCATTGTCGATATGCACACCCAGGCTGCGGTCCCACTGTCCATTGCTGAGCTGACGCGGAAAGAAGGCGACGCCGCAGCTGCCGCGCGTCTCGATGTCATGTGGCCAGGTGAAAGCGACGATATCGGCCCCGTGCGCCGCCCGAATGGTGTCCAGGCCTTCCAGGCCCGGAACCGACTGGCCGGCGGCGGCAGCACGCAGATCCTGAATAGTGGCCGAGTTATTCGTATTGCGCGTGTAGTTGACCATGCGGTGGTGAACCAGGCGCACGGCGATTGGAACCTGGGAATCGACCATGGCCTGGTTGGCGATGGCGATCAGATGGTTGAGGCGGGTGTCGATCAACGAGCCGGGGTAGCGCTCCAGCATGTCCGGCGTGTAGATGAACATGACATCAATCTGGCTGATCGAGCTGGCGTCAGCCTGTTGGCTGGCGACCTGGGCCAACATCGAGCGGGTATGCTCGACCGGGTCGGCCGCTGCCCCGTTTGCCGCGACCTGGGCCATCGGGTGCAGGGCGGGTTTGCCAACGGTGTCATCGTGAAAACGATCGACTTCAATACGCTCGTCATTCAGGTCGACCAGCCAGGAGCCGGTAGCATCCGAGTGAATCAGGAATAAACCTTCCTCGGCATTGATGCGACCAAAAATGCCGCGATCGCCGTATGTCAGCGTCGCATGTCCCTGGATCGGCCCGGTACTCGGTGAGCTTGCACGTACGCTCAAGTCGCCATTGTTGTGATGAACCAGGCTGCCGACTTCTAGGTCAATGCTTCGGCCAGCGCCTAGATAGAGCGCCAGCGGCTGTCCGAGTTTCGGCCTGAGCGGCGTCAGATTGAGGGGGGTTACCCTTTCCGGCGGCAGATGCTCGAATCCGGAGTTGCCCGGCGCGGCGAGTAATGCTCTGGGGCGATGAATGGCCCGATGCCACGGTTCCAGCAGGGATGGCTCGGAAGACGCAAGATTTTCTGCCGTGGGTGACGGCAGGGGGCTGGCGGTTTGAGCGTTGAACAGCCACCAGCCGACACTGAGGCTCAGCGCCAGGAGCAATACAAGGATTAACGTACGCTGGTGCATGTTCAACAAGAATTCTCCGCCGTCACGGCCGTGATTCTATCGTATCGGGAGATGGCGAAATCAAGGGTCGATGGTTCGGGGCGGTCTCCGGCTGCCGGGCCATGGCCCGCTAAGCGCTGAGAAGGGCTGCTGCCTGCTATGTTCTTCCTCGGCCGAAGCCTGTTTCCGGTGTGGCGGGTGTTGGCCTGGCGCATGCCTTTGGCGCGGCAAAACCATTACCGGATGAGGTCGTGGCGGTGGCGCCGGCCTGACGGCTGCGGCCTGCTGACGTTCCATTTTCCGCTGCCGGGCCTGTCGGTTGGCGGCCTGACGGGCGAGCTGGGCCTGGATGAACGCCGAGTTGGCCTCTGCGACCTGATCCAGATCACCCGACGTCGGAATGATGCTGAGCGTGCCGGTTGGGGCGTGGCTGACCGCGTCCGCGCTGCAGGGGGTATCCGAAAAAACGACCGTGTCGTCCAACTCGCAGCGGTAAATCTGGGCATGGGCGGCGCTGCCGACGATGAAAATGGACAACGCGATGAGTCGGAGGAACATGTTCTGGAACCCCGCAGAGACCTTGCGCGATCTTACCATCCGAAAAATCAACCTTTACTGAACGGGGATCACAGCAATCCGTACGCTTCGAGAACCTTGCGTGTTAACAAAATCCTCTACCGAAGAAGGCTTTCAAATTTCAGGCTCGGAGCGATCGCCAGCCTGTTGAGAGACAAGGCTTGTCAGGAGGATCAATAACCGTCCGGCTTGTGGAGCAGGCGGCGCAGGCGGCCGGTCAGGGTGTCGGCGTTGACAACCACGATGAACACCTTGCGCAGCCGGTCTTCCGGGCAATTCAGCGTTTTCACGCCATGCCACGAGTTGCCCTGGCGCTGGAACAGCAGGGAACGGTTGCCCATGGCATCGGCCGACCAGCTACGCTCGAAGTCGTCAAAGTCGGGGGCACTGGCGCGCGAGAAGCGGCCGCCGTCATCCAGCACCACGGTTTCGCCGCCCCAGCCGGGATCCCACTCATCTTCGGTATTGAAGTAGAAAATGTGCGAGCCCAGTTTGCGCTTGGCATCACAGTGGGGAGATACCGAGGCGCCTTGCGGCGCGTAGTGCCAGTGGTAGCTCAGGTGGAAGCGGCGGGTGGCGAACAGTCTGGCCAGCCAGTTCTGGTACACCGGACCGTTGAGCTCGCCGATGAACTGGTGCCAGGCTTCGTGAACAGCCAGGTCAGGTCGATATTCCAGAGCATAGCGGTCATGTGATTTTTGACCGTGCGCCCGTTTCCGTCCAAAGCTGGCCTTCATCATGTCCAGCGGTGGCATGTTGGCCCGCAGCAGGTCGAACGCCTGTTCGGTCAGGACACCCTCGGGGTTGATCCAGGGATAGGGGTCGGCTCGACGGAAACTGTCGGTGGCGATATTGTCCAGTGTTGACTGGTCAAGCAGGGGGCTGGCGTTGGTCATGCACGGGCTCTTGGGTGGAAACAGTAATTTGGGCTGGG
>SKQI01000154.1 GCA_007119095.1 Wenzhouxiangella sp.
CAACCATTTCCTTCAGCTCGTCGTAAGCACCGAAAAAGTGCTCGCGCACGTAGGCACCGTCGTTGGCCTTGTACTTCTGATAGTCGCCGTCCAGCGCTTCTTCCATGCGCTTGCGCAGCAGACCCTTGGTGTCGCGGGCCAGCAGCGGATCCCAGTAGGACCCCCAAATCACCTTGATCACGTTCCAGCCAGCGCCGCGGAACACGCCTTCCAGCTCCTGAATGATCTTGCCGTTGCCTCGCACCGGCCCGTCCAGGCGCTGCAGGTTGCAGTTGACCACGAACACCAGGTTGTCTAGCTTCTCGCGCCCGGCCAGGGAAATCGCGCCCAGCGATTCCGGCTCGTCGGTTTCACCGTCGCCCATGAAGCACCAGACCTTGCGCTTGTCGGCCTTGGCCAGTTCGCGGTTATGCAGATACTTGAGGAACCGGGCCTGGTAGATCGCCATGATGGGACCCAAGCCCATGGAAACGGTCGGGATCTGCCAGAACTCCGGCATCAGCCAGGGGTGCGGGTAGGAGCTCAAGCCTTCACCGTCGACTTCCTGGCGGAAGCGATCGAGCTGATCTTCGGTAATCCGGCCTTCGAGAAAGGCGCGTGCGTAGATCCCCGGAGAGGAGTGACCCTGGATGAACATCAGGTCAGAACCATCTTCGTGGTCCGGGCCCTTGAAGAAATGATTGAAGCCGACGTCGTACAGCGTCGCGGCCGAGGCGAAGCTGGCGATATGCCCACCCAACTCACCACCGCGACGGCCGGCGCGAACCACCATCGCCATGGCGTTCCAGCGGATGATCGAACGTATCCGCCGCTCCAGCGCACCGTCGCCGGGCATGGCCTTCTGTCGGTGCGGCGGAATGGTGTTGATATAGGCGGTGGTCAGGTCAAACGGCAGGTGGGCGCCGGAGCGGCGCGCCAGTTCGACCAGGCGCTCGAGGATGAAGTGAGCGCGCTCGGGGCCATCCGCATCCACCACGGCAGCCAGCGACTCCAGCCACTCCTGGGTTTCTTTCGGATCGATATCATCGGGGTGGGGAACTTGTTGAACCATGCCTGTCCTCTGGCGAGCCTGATCGTTGAAGGGTAACGGCCTATTGTACCGACTGGCTCCCCGCTTGCACGTTGGCTGGAGCGACCCTGATGCGTTGACCTGTGGCTCCGTGACCGTGCGGCCATTTCACCCAATGCCGCGATTCAGTCAAACAGCTTGGCGGTGCCGTTTTGACGACGCTGGTGTTGCAGCGCATCAACCACGGCAATGGCCGTCATGTTGACCACCCGACGTACGGTGGCCGACGGCGTCAGCACATGAGCGGGGCGCCCCACCCCCATCAGCATCGGCCCGATAGTGACCGCCTTGCCGATGATTCGCGCCATGTTGAAGGCGATATGAGCCGCGTCCTGGTCAGGCATGATCAGCAGGTTGGCCGGGCCCTTGAGCAGCGAGTCAGGCAGGGCGCGCTCGCGAATGGCCGGCATCAGCGCCGCATCGGCTCGCATTTCACCTTCGATCTCCAGGTCTGGAGCGCGCTCGCGAATCAGGCGAAAGGCCTGGCGCATCTTGGCCGCCTGGACATCAACATGACTGCCGAACGAGGAGTGCGACACCAGCGCCACTTTCGGCGTTATGCCGAACATGCGCACCCGCTCGGCAGCCATCAACGTCAGCTCCGCGAGCTGTTCTGCCGATGGATCCGGGTTGACGTGCGTGTCGCAGACAAACAAGGTCTCGGAGTCGGTTGCCATGCATGACAAGGCACCCAGCGTTTGGCGCCCGGGCTGCAGCCCCAGCACCTCGGTGACATATTTCAGCTTCTTGTGATATTGACCGACGACACCACAGATCAGCGCGTCGGCTTCATCGCGGTAGACCATCAGTGCAGCAATCACCGTATTGCGGGTGCGCACAATCGCCTTGGCGGAATCCGGCGTTACGCCGCGCCGGCAGGCGATAGCGTGGAAGGTCTGCCAATAGTCCCGAAAGCGCGGATCAGACTCAGGATTGACCAACTCGAAATCGCGGCCCGGCCTGATCCTCAACCCGGCTCGCTCAATGCGCATCTCCACCACCGCCGGCCGACCGATCAGAATCGGCTTGGCCAGGCCATCGTCGCAAATGGTCTGGATCGCGCGCAGCACGGTCTCTTCTTCACCTTCCGCGAAAACCACCCGCTGCGGATCCTTGCGGGCTGCCTCAAACACCGGCTTCATCACCAGGCCGGAACGGTAAACATATTGACTCAAGCGTTCGCGATAAGCTTCGATATCCTCCAACGGCCGAGTAGCCACGCCGGAGTCCATCGCCGCCTTGGCTACCGCCGGTGCAACCTGCACCAGCAATCGCGGATCGAAAGGCTGGGGAATCAGGTAATCCGGGCCAAAAGTCGGCACTTGACCACCATAAGCCTGGGCGGCTACATCAGAGGCCTCCATACGCGCTAGCTCGGCAATGGCATGGACGCAGGCCATTTTCATTTCATCGTTGATCGCGGTGGCACCCACGTCCAACGCACCGCGGAATATATAAGGGAAACATAAGACATTATTGACCTGGTTCGGATAGTCCGAACGGCCGGTGGCAATCAGGGCATCGGCACGCGCCTCACGTGCCTCATCCGGCATGATCTCAGGCACCGGATTGGCCAGGGCCAGGATGATGGGCCGTTCGGCCATCGCCTTGACCATCTCCGGCTTGAGCACCCCCGGCGCGGAGACACCGAGGAACACATCGGCACCGCCAATCACCTCCCCCAGGCTGCGTGCATTGGTATCGGTGGCATAACTGGCCTTGCGCGGGTCCATGTCTAACTCGCGGCCCTTGTAGACCACGCCTTCGCGATCACAAACAACCACGTTTTCACGTTTCAGACCCAGGGTGACCAGCAAATCCAGGCAGGCCATGCCAGCGGCACCGGCGCCCGAGGCCACCAGGCGGACATCTTCAATATTCTTTTCGGCCAGCTCCAGTGCGTTGATCAGAGCGGCAGCCGTGATAATGGCCGTGCCATGCTGGTCATCATGAAAGACCGGAATATTCATCCGGTCCTTCAGCGCTTCTTCAACCTGGAAGCATTCGGGTGCCTTGATGTCTTCCAGATTGATCCCGCCAAAGGTTGGCTCCAGCGAGGCAATGATGTCGATCAGCTTGTCCGGGTCTTTCTCATCGATCTCGATATCGAACACGTCGATGCCGGCAAACTTCTTGAACAGAACACCCTTGCCCTCCATCACCGGCTTGGCTGCCAGCGGCCCGATATCGCCCAGCCCCAGCACCGCCGTGCCATTGCTGATCACCCCAACCAGATTGCCGCGCACGGTGAATTCGCGCGCGGAATCGGGATTTTCATGAATCGCCTCCGAGGCCGCCGCCACCCCTGGTGAGTAGGCCAGGGCCAGATCCTTGGCGGTGGTCAGCGCCTTGGTCGGATAAATCCGGAACTTGCCCGGAATCGGCTGGCGATGGTAATCCAGCGCCTGTTCACGGAACTTGTCTTTGTCGGTCATGATGGCGTTAGGGCCTGAAGATCTGGCTAGGTCTAAGGGCTAGGAACAAGGTACAAGGTTCAAGGTTCAAGGAAAACCAGCAAGCCTTGCTCCTTGCTCCTTGCTCCTTGCTCCTTGCTCCTTGCTCCTTGCTCCTTGCTCCTTGCTCCTTGCTCCTTGCTCCTTGCTCCTTGAACCTGCGCAGCGCTAGCTGCGCTCCTCATCCTGGTCCCACTCACCCAAAGCGGCCATGCCGTTCATCCGTGCGCGGTGGAGCAGGACCTGCTGGGCTTCTTCACGATTGCCCTTGGGGTCTGCAGCCCAGGTTTTCAGGCAGGCCTGCTGCAAGGCACGGCCATAGGAGAAGCTCAGCGGCCAGGGAAGATCGCCGATCTTGTTCATCGCATCCAGGTGGGCGGTGGCCTCGACATCGCCCTGCCCGCCGGACAGAAACACAATGCCGGCGGTGGCGGCGGGGACGGCATTGAGCAGGCAGTCAACCGTGGCCTGGGCCACTTCATCGACATCGGCGCGATCATCAGCGTCGGAACCGGAGATCACCATGGAAGCCTTCAGCACCGTCCCTTCAAGCATCACGTTCTGCTCGTAGAGCTGGGTGAACAGTGACTTAAGCGTTGCCTCGGTGACATCGAACGAGGTATCCAGATCGTGGTCACCGTCCATCAGCACTTCCGGCTCGACGATCGGCACGATGCCGGCTTCCTGGCACAGGGCGGCGTAACGGGCCAGGGCATGGGCGTTGGCGTCGATGCAGGCCCGCGAGGGAATGTCATCGCCAATGGTGATGACTGCACGCCACTTGGCAAACTTGGCGCCCAGCGCGGCATACTCGGCCAGACGCTCGCGCAATCCGTCCAGGCCTTCCGTGATCTTTTCACCTTCGAAACCGGCCAGCGGCTTGGCCCCGGTATCGACCTTGATGCCCGGCAGAATACCTGCCTGCTCCATCAGCTTCACCAGCGGCGTGCCGCCCGGCATTTTCTGGCGCAGCGTTTCGTCGAACAGAATGGCGCCGGAAATGAACTGGCCCAGACCCTCGGTCGTCAGCATCATCGAACGATAATCAAGTCGGTTGGCTTCGGTGCACTCCACGCCAACGCCGTCGAAGCGCTTCTTGATCGTGCCACTGGATTCATCAATGGCCAGAATCCCCTTGCCCGGGGCCACCATGGCCTGGGCGGTTTCTACCAGCTGTTCGAGTTTGTCGGTCATGTTCGGCTCCAAAAGGTCCAGTAAGGGCGATGAAAGGTTCGAGCTTTATTGTAGCCAGCCTGTGGAGATAGTTCAGAGCCTGTGCTCGAGAAATTGGCTGCCTTACATTTGCAGTCTATATTCAAAAAAGGCTATCCTAGGTCAACCCTCAGGAGAATATCCATGCCTCACCCAGCAATCATATCTTCGCAGCACCCGCCGCCTGCCCGGAAGTGGAATGCCTTGCTGGCCGGCCTTGGCTTGCTCGCCTATTCTTGCCTGGTCTCGGCCGGAACCATTCAAGTGCAAACAGGCCACAGCGCACTCTGGCACAACCCGCAGCGCAGCGGCGAGGGCTGGATGCTGGAAATCCTTGACCAGGAACAGGCCAATGTCTACTGGTACACCTATGACGATTTCGGTAATCAGCGCTGGCTGACCGGCCAGGGCTTCATCGAAGGCGACAGCATTCTGTTTCCAGACATGCTGGTCACCAGCGGCGGTCGCTTCGGCCCAGATTTCGCCCCCGAGGCGGTGGTGCGCGAAGTTGTCGGTGAACTGCGCCTGACTTTCGACGACTGCACCACCGGCCAGGCCGAATACCAGATGTTCGGCCAGGCAGGCAGTATCGCGATCGAACGCCTGTCGGCCACCATGGCCATCGATTGCCCCCCGTTCAGCAGCAGACCCAGCCGATCCCAAGGCGCCCACAGCGGCAGTTGGTACGACCCGGAACGCTCGGGCGAGGGCTTCGTCTTGCAATGGATGGATCGCGGCCAGGCTCTGTTGACCTGGTTCAGCTATGACACGGACGGCAACCAATACTGGATGATCGGCGTCGGCGAGCTGGACGATGATCGCCGCCTGCAGTTCGGTCTGAATGCTACCCGGGGCGGCCGTTTCGGGGCCGACTTCGACCCTGACGAGGTCGAGCTGATTGACTGGGGCACCCTGACCATGGACCTGGGCTGCCTGGACGGCACCATCGAATACCAATCCGAACTGTCCGAGTTTGACAGCGCAATTCAGGATGTCACCCGCTTGACGATGCTGGCCGGGCTCGAGTGCCCATTCTTCATGCCCGAGGTCGGTGCCATTGAAGATGCGCGCTGGGACACACGCTTTACCAC
>SKQI01000110.1 GCA_007119095.1 Wenzhouxiangella sp.
CCGGCCTGTACGCTGCCCATGCCGAAGGCGAACCGCTGACCACCGAGCACCTGAAAGCCGAAATTACCCAGACTCGTCCCTTGTCGGTGCTGATGGCCGAACCCATCGCCGAGCTGCGCCAATGGGCCTCGAGCAGAGCAGTGCCCGCGTGATGCCGGGATAGAGGGGTAGTTTACCCCTCTCAGCCCTCACAAATAAGGCGTAAACAACCAGCAAACCGCATCCCGCGCCCTCACCGGCAGGCTGCGTTGGTCGACTTCTTCCAGGGTCACTTCGCGGCCGCGATCGGCGGCCTGGTCGATATAGCGGATCAGCGATTTGGCAAAGGATCGGCCGTAGATTTCCAACTGCAGTTCGAAATTCAGGCGCAGGCTGCGCGGGTCCCAGTTAGCCGAGCCGACCAGGCTGTAGTCGTGGTCGATCACCAGCAGCTTGGCATGGTTGAAAGGCGGCGGCTGGTAGACCACGCGAACGCCGTGCAGAAGCACCTCCCAAAGCATGTTGCGGGTCGCCCAGTGCACGTAGGGCAGGTTGTTGCTCTCTGGCAGCACCAGGGTGATTTCAACGCCGCGAATCGCGGCGGCCTGCATGGCAGCGACCAGTTCGCGCGGTGGCAGGAAATACGGTGTCATGATCCGAACCGAGCGGCGCGCTTCGGCAAGCGCCGCGCACAAAAGCACGGTGAGCTTGTCCAGATCCTCGTCCGGACCGTCGGCCAGGGCCCGGCAGGCCAGGTCGCCGGCCTCGGCGGCAGGCAGTTCCGGCGGCGCATCAGTCTGGCCGGTGCTGAATTGCCAAAGACGCAGAAATTCGCTGCGCATCTGGGTAACCACCGGCCCCACTATCCGAAAGTGCAGGTCCTGGGTGGGGCGCGAGTTGTGGACCAGGTCCAGGCAATGGCGGTCGCCGATATTCATGCCGCCGGTGAAGCCAACCCGGTCGTCGATCACCAGGTTTTTCTGATGGTTACGCATGTTGATCGACAGGCTGGGCGGCAGCAGCCTCGGCGGCAAGAACCGGGCAACCTGGATCCCCGATCTGCGCAGACGTCGGCTTGCTCGCGGTCGTGAGTACCAGTCACCGAATCCATCCAGTAGCACGTTCACAACAACACCGCGTTTTTCGGCTGCGCTTAACGCTCGTGCAAATTGCTGACCGGTCTTGTCATTGTCGAGCAGGTAGGTGCTGAGCAGGATGTGGCTTTGCGCTTCTTCAATGGCGGCGAGCATGGCCGGATAAGCCTGGTCACCATTGATCAGCGTCTCGACCTGGTTGTTATGGCTGAGTTCGTGTCGGCTCAGCGCCTGACCGACCCGGGCCAGGTTGCGATAGCCAGCAACCGACGATCCCTCTGTGGCGCCATCCACTTTGGGCGCCTGACCGCGCTCGTAGCCAATGCTGAAGCGGCCGGCACCGAGACGCTGGGCCCGACCGCGGGCGCGGTTGAGGCCAAACAGTACGTAGAGCAGGGGGCCGAGCAGCGGCAGCACCAGGCAGACTCCGATCCAGCCGAAGGCCGCGCGCGGGTCGCGCTTGTACAGCAGTGCGTGCAGTGCCGTCATCAAGGCCAGCACCGCGTGCGCCAGCAATACGATCTGAGCCAGGGGCATTGGATCCAAGGGTGATCACCAGGCTCCATCTTATCCCGCGCCCATGTCTGCACGTGCATCGTCACCGCATCTGCGCTAAACTAATTATCTTTCTATCCGCATTAAGAGATATTTGCGCCATGAGTGCTTACCTGTTTACCTCTGAATCTGTGTCCGAAGGCCATCCAGACAAGCTGGCCGACCAGATTTCCGATGCCGTGCTCGATGCCATCCTGACTCAGGACAAGCATGCACGCGTGGCCTGCGAGACGTTTATCAAAACCGGGGCTGTCGTGGTGGGTGGCGAGATCAGTACTACCGCCTGGGTGGATCTTGAAGATTTGATTCGCCAGGTGGTGATCGATGTCGGCTACAACTCCTCGCGGGTTGGCTTTGACGGCCACACCTGTTCGGTGATCAACATGATCGGCAAGCAGTCGCCCGACATTGCTCAGGGTGTGGACCGCGATATTCCCGAGAATCAGGGGGCCGGTGACCAGGGCCTCATGTTTGGCTATGCCTCTGACGAGACTCCGGAGCTGATGCCGGCCCCAATCTACCTGGCCCATCGTCTGGTTGAGCAGCAGACCCGCCTGCGCAAGCATGCCGACAATCCGCTGCCATGGTTGCGGCCCGATGCCAAGAGCCAGGTGACCCTCAGATATGAAAACGGCAAGCCGGTGGCGATCGACGCCGTAGTGCTGTCGACGCAACATGATGATGGCATCGAGCTTGACGAGATTCGGGAAGGTGTGCGCAAGCACATCATCAACCCGGTGCTGCCGGAAGAATGGCTGCATGACAAGACCCTGTACCACATCAACCCGACCGGCAAGTTCGTCATTGGCGGTCCGGTTGGCGATGCCGGCCTGACCGGGCGCAAGATCATCGTCGATACCTATGGCGGCATGGCCCGGCACGGTGGCGGCGCGTTTTCCGGCAAGGATCCGTCCAAGGTGGATCGCTCCGCAGCGTATGCCGCCCGGTATGTGGCCAAGAACGTGGTTGCCGCCGGCCTGGCCGAGAAATGCGAGCTGCAGGTCAGCTATGCCATCGGCGTCGCCGAACCGACCTCGATTTCCGTCACCACTTTTGGTACCAACAAGATCGCCGAAGACAAGATCGAGGCGCTGATCCGCGAACATTTTGACCTACGCCCGTATGGCATCTTGAAGGCACTGGATCTGCTGCACCCGATGTATCGCCAGACCGCGACTCACGGCCATTTCGGCCGCCATCCGGAGCCGACCGCGAGCAAGGTGATTCGCGACGGCAAGCAGTTCGAGGACCACTACACCACTTTCAGTTGGGAAAAGACCGATCGGGCCGATGACCTGCGCCGCGCCGCGGGTTTGTAATTGCCGAATCTTTTCAAACCAATCTGCGGTGATCGGTGTTTAATCGATCACCGCCTCAAAACACCAGATATCGAGGAATCCCATGAGCGCCAACCCCCAGACAAGTACCAACAGCATTCTTTTCGACGACAGCATAGCTTCGGTAGAAAATGATTACTTGGTGGCCGACCTTGGCCAGGCGGCCTTTGGTCGCAAGGAAATTGCCATTGCCGAAACCGAAATGCCCGGGCTGATGCAGACCCGTGCCGAGTTCGCCGATGCCAAGCCGCTGAAAGGCGCGCGCATCGCCGGCTCGCTGCATATGACCATTCAGACCGCAGTACTGATCGAAACCCTGATTGAGCTTGGCGCTGACGTGCGCTGGGCCTCCTGCAACATCTACTCGACCCAGGATCATGCTGCAGCCGCCATGGTCGAGCGCGGCGTGCCGGTATTTGCCTTCAAGGGCGAGAACCTGGTCGAATACTGGGAATTCACCCACCGCATCTTTCAGTGGCCGGACGGCGGCACCGCCAACATGATCCTGGACGACGGCGGCGATGCGACGCTGCTGTTGAATCTGGGTTCGCGGGCCGAAAAAGACCCGTCTGTGCTGGACAATCCGGGCAGCGAGGAAGAGCGCGCCCTGTTTGCATCGATCAAGAAGCGCCTGGCGACCAACCCTGGCTGGTACAGCGAAGCGTTGAAAAACATCCAGGGCGTGACCGAAGAAACCACCACGGGGGTCAGCCGTCTTTACCGGATGCAGAAGGAAGGCACGCTGCATTTTCCGGCCATCAACGTCAATGACTCGGTGACCAAGAGCAAGTTCGACAATCTGTATGGCTGCCGCGAGTCGCTGGTCGATGCAATCAAGCGTGCCACCGACGTGATGATTGCTGGCAAGACCGCTATCGTTTGCGGCTACGGTGATGTCGGCAAGGGTTCTGCCCAGTCGCTGCGCGCGCTGTCGGCCAACGTCTGGGTCACCGAAGTCGATCCGATCTGCGCCCTGCAGGCGGCGATGGAAGGCTACAAGGTGGTCAACATTGAAGACCCGGGCGTAATCGAGGCGGCCGATATTATCGTCACCGCCACCGGCAACTTCAACGTCATCAATCACGACCACATGCTGCGGATGAAGGACGAAACGATCGTCTGCAACATCGGTCACTTCGACAACGAGATTGACGTGGCCAGCATTGAAGGCTACGAGTGGGACGAGATCAAGCCCCAGGTCGATCACATCACCTTCCCGGACGGCAAGAAGATCATTCTCCTGGCTCGCGGCCGCCTGGTAAACCTGGGCTGCGCCACCGGCCATCCGAGTTTTGTCATGTCGAACTCGTTCACCAACCAGACCCTGGCCCAGATCGAGCTGTGGAAGAATGGCGACCGCTACGACAACGAGGTCTACGTCCTGCCCAAGCACCTGGACGAAAAGGTGGCCCGCCTGCACCTGGCCCGCGTCGGTGCCCGTCTGACCGAGCTCAAGCCGGAACAGGCGGACTATATTGGAGTGGCCGTTGAAGGGCCGTACAAGCCGGAACATTATCGCTACTAAGGGATAGAAGGGCAGAGGGGTAGAAGAGTAGAAGGAAAGGGTCGGTAGCGGCACGCTTCCGCTTTTCCCTCGCCTACTCTCCCCCTCTCACCCTCTCCCCCCAACCCATGTCCAGGCACCCCATCAGCTTCGAGTTTTTTCCGCCCCGAAACGATGTGCAGGCGGAAAAGTTTCGTCTGGCTCGCGATCGCCTTGCTGAGTTGAACCCTGAGTACATGTCAGTGACCTTTGGCGCCGGTGGGTCGACGCGGTCGCGCACGCGCAACACCGTTCTCGAAGTGCAGGACGAGACCGGGATGGATGCCGCGCCACACATTTCCTGCATGGCCGAGGATGAAGCAGGTATTCGGGAGCTGCTGGACGTCTACCAGCAAGCCGGTATCCATCGACTGGTGGTGCTCAGGGGGGATCGGCCTTCAGGTGGCGCCAGCGGAGTATTTGATTACGCGGTAGACCTGGTCCGCTTTATTCGCCAGTACTATGGCGAACAGTTTCATATTGAAGTCGCTTGCTATCCCGAGCATCATCCCGAGTCTTCCAGCCCCAGGCGCGACCTCGAGCATTTTCATTCAAAGGTTGAAGCCGGCGCTGACGGTGCGATCACCCAATATTTTTACAACGCCGAGAGCTACTTCCGCTTTGTCGATGAGGCTCGGGCGCTAGGCGTTGAAGTCCCCATCGTGCCGGGCATCATGCCGATTACCAACTACGCTAGCCTGGCTCGTTTTTCAGGTATTTGCGGCGCCGAAATCCCGCTCTGGATTGCCAAGCGAATCAAGGCCTGGGAAGAGGCCGGCGAGCGGGAGGCCCTGGTGGCTTTTGGCGAGGAAGTTGTCACCCGCCTGTGCCAGCGACTTCTGGAAGGCGGCGCCCCCGGCCTGCACTTCTACACCCTCAACCGCTCCCGCCCCACTTTAGCCATCTGCCGCAACCTCGGCCTCACCCCCAACCCGTAGCCCGGCCCAGCGCTTTGCCTACTCGCCCTCACGAGCAACCCGAACAAGCTCCCCCTCGCTCGCTGACAGGGTCAGCTCGATCGGTCGACAGCAGACCTGGCAGTCCTGGATCAGCGTCTGGCCGGCATCGCCGGGCTCCAGTTCAATGCCATTCGGCTCGCCGCACCAGGGGCAGTGGAAGTCCGCAGCTTCGAGCAGCACGAGTGCCTTACTCTGTCTCGTCGTTGTAGATCCCGACTTCAAGGCGGCCATCGGCATGGATGGCGGCGCGGTACATGCCGGCGGTGTTGAACGGCATGCTGATCCGGCCCCGGGGGTCGACCGCAATCACGCCACCGTCGCCGCCGACCTGTCGCAGCACCTTGTTGACCACTGTGTCGGACGCTTCGGCCAGTGTCTGGCCGGTGTAGGCCACCCGGGCGCAGATGTCATAGGCAACCACGTGGCGGATGAAATACTCGCCATGACCCGTTGCCGAGACGGCACAACTGCGGTTGTCGGCATAGGTGCCAGCGCCGATGATCGGTGAGTCGCCGACCCGGCCCCAGCGCTTGTTGGACATGCCCCCGGTGGAGGTGGCAGCAGCCAGGTTGCCCTCGCGGTCAAGGGCCACGGCGCCAACGGTCGAATACCAGTCCTCTGAAAGCTCGGTCATCTGGGTGTCCCGACGCGCCCGAATGGCTTCGAGTTGCTCGCGCCGGAAGTCGGTGATGAACCAGTCATCGTCGGCAAAATCCAGTTCCCGGTTGCGGGCAAATGTTTCTGCCCCTTCCCCCACCAGCATCACATGGGGCGAATCAGTCATGACCAGCCGGGCTGCCTGGATCGGATTGCGCACGCCTTTGACGCTGGCGACGGCGCCAGCGTCCAGGCTCCCGCCAACCATGATGGACGCATCCAGCTCCACGGTGCCTTCGCTGGTCAGAACGGCCCCCCGACCGGCGTTGAACTCCGGCGCGTCCTCCAGGATTTCCACAGCAGCGGTGACCGCATCGAGGCTGGAGCCCCCGTTTGCCAGGATTTCGTGGCCCGCGCGTACGGCTTTTTCCAGCGCTTCGCGAATGGCCAACTCGCGTTCTTCACTGAGCAATCCGCGTTCAATAGTGCCGGCTCCCCCGTGTACGGCAATGGCTACAGGATTGTCAGCCACAGTGGTAGACGCGACTGTTATGGCGAGAAGCAGCGCAAGCGGTTGGAAGTATTTCATGGCTCAAGGCAATCCGCCGGTTGTAAAACAGGCACGGAGTCTATCACGCGACCGTCGCAAAGCTATACTGCAGCGATTCCAAGCGCAAACCGCCGATCATGCCCTATGCTCTGACCCTGTTTTACGCTGCCCTGCTGGGGCTGGTTCTGCTGGCTTTGTCAGTCAATGTCGTGCGACTTCGGCGTCAGCATAAGGTAGGTGTGGGTGCCGGCGAGCATCGAGATCTCGAGTTGGCGGTTAGGGCCCACGGCAATTTCTGCGAGTATGTGCCGTTCGCGCTGCTGCTACTGTTTATCCTGGAAGCCACGACCGCTGTCCCGGCAATTGTTTTGCACTTGCTGGGGGCAGGGCTGCTGATCGGCAGAATCCTGCATGGCTTTTTTGGTCTCAATCGTTCGCATGGGGCGACGCCGGGTCGATTCGTCGGTACCTTGCTGACCTGGCTGATGATTCTGCTGGCAGCCCTGTTCGGTCTGGGGCTGGCCTTGGGTCATTGGCTTGGGCTGGCTGTTTCAGCGGGGTGATCTGATTGCCCAGTAAAGGGCGGCAAATATTTTCGGATCAATCTCCAGTCCATGGGCGTGGTGTTGCCGTAGCCACGCATCAACCGCACTTTGGCGCACACGGTGAACGACAATGTCTTCGCTGTCGTCACCGCCGCCGCGGCCGACCTTGACCAGGTCTTCGGCCAATACGAACAGCACGATTTCATCGCTCATGCCTGCCGAGGTGGGGCAACGCATGATTTCGCTGACAGAACCGGGCCGCCAGCCGGTTTCTTCTTCAAGCTCACGCGCTGCCGCATCCAGGATGTCTTCATTTTCGAGACCGATCTCGTCGCCAACCAATCCAGCCGGTAACTCAATGACCCGCTTTCCGACCGGCTCGCGGTATTGCTCGACAAGCAGCAGCTCTTTGGCCGGCGTCCAGGCGATGACCACGGCAACCGCATGGCGGCGGGAAACGAATTCCCAACCATTGCGGCATTGAAGTCGCAGGTAGCGACCTTCATATAAGCTAGATTCATGCTTCGACATGGTCAAGTTGTCCATTCTGTGGAACGATTTTCCACCGCAGTACTCCCATCAAACCGACTATTGAAGATTACAGGAACCCGCAGCATGCTCTCAGTTTTTCGCCTCGCCTTTGTTTTGCTTGCCCTGGGAGTGGTCCCGCCCGCACTGGCTGATGAAGGCCAAGATGCTTCGACGGCCTCGGAGCAGCGCCCCCTGGGTCTCGCGCAATCGATGCGTCAGGCTGGAGCGGCCTTCGAGGCTGGTGATGTCGAAGCCTGGGTCCAGCACACGGAGCGTTTGCACGAGCTCAGGCCATACAGCCAGGACTTCATGCGTCATCTTGTGCTGGGCTACAGCCAGATTGGCGAGACCAGCAGGGCTTTCAACATGATGCTTGCCATGCAACAGCAAGGCCTGTCTGAGAACTGGGATGACTTCGAAGAACTGGAGTCGTTGCGTCAACATAGACTGTATGAGCACCTTAACTCGCTGATGCGAGAAGCTGGTGAACCGTTTGGCCAAGCTGACGAGGTTGCCGTGCTGGAGGGCGTGGCCATGCCGGAAGCGCTGGCATTGGACTCGACAACAGATCGCCTGTTCGTCGGGACTGTAAGAGATGGACGGATCCTGGTTCGTGGGCCGGATGAGCAGGAATGGACGGTTTTTGCGCAGCCTTCAGAGCATGAAGACCTGATGGCCGTCATGAGCATGGCAGTTGACGTCTCGCGCAACCAGTTGATCGTCGCTACCGGCGCAGTCTCACAGTTTCGTGGATACCGCTCTCAGGATGCCGGCCGCACGGCGATCCTGCGATTTGACCTGGAGAGCGGGGAGCTGGTCAGGCGCCATCGCCTGGTTCCAGACGGACGATCGCGCTTGCTTGGAACGCTGACGGTGGCCAGCGATGGCACCATCTTTGCCGCAGACTCGATCACGCCTTCTGTTTTTCGCCTCGGTCCCGATGACGAATCGCCCCGCCTGTTCTTTGGTCACCCGAATTTGACCAGCCTGCGGGGAGTTGCAGTGTCTTCCGACGATGCGCGCTTGTACGTGGCCGATTACGACCTCGGCATTTTTGTCGTTGACGCACAAGACCCGAATCAGGCCTGGAAGCTGGCTGTTCCAGAAACCCTCAACGAGGGTGGTATAGACGGTTTGTACAAATGGGAAAACCATCTGGTCGCCATACAAAACGGCGTCATACCGCAGCGGATACTGCGTCTGGCACTTGGTGAGGACGGGCTCGGAGTGGTTGGCATTGCCCCGGTAGCAGCGGCTCTCGAGCAGTTCGATACCCCGACTTTCGGGGTCATGAATGGATCAAGGCTGGTCTTCCTGGCGGGAAGTCATTGGCAGTATGTGGATGCGCGTGGGCGCAACCGCGGAGGTCAACTGCCGCCGGTGTCGATCCTGTCAGCCGACGTTGATTCTCCGGAAGTGATGGTGGTTGGTCGGGAAATCCTGGAACGGCTCAGGCAGCAGTCCGGCGAAGGCAATTGAATTCGCTGGTCAGCCGGACGAATCTGCGGGACCACTCACGCGCAATCGATGCAGACGCTCGCGTAGCGGGCGTCCGAAACCCAGGCTGTCGAGCAATGCATCCAGCGCATCGCCATTGCCCTGGCTGCGGCGGGTGACGGGATTGCGCTGAACAGCGGCAATGTCCGTCTCCAAGCCGGTCAGCTGCCGGGCCAGCCGAGCGGCAGGCTCGTGTTGACGTAGTCTGGCGGCCAGCGTTTTGGCACCGCGAATCTTGAGCCATGCCACTTCGTCAAGGCGCTGGTAGAGGTGATCCAGACTGTGGAAGTGTCCAAGTAAGGCGGCTGCAGTTTTCGGACCTATGCCCGGTACCCCGGGGATGTTGTCGACGCTGTCGCCTGTCAAGGCAAGAAAGTCCGGAATCTGGTCCGGATGGACACCGAAATGGCCGAAAACGCCAGCCGCGTCCAGGCGGCGCCGTCGAGCAAAGTCCCACCATTCATCCTTTTCGCCGATCAATTGTGCAAGGTCCTTGTCACCGCTGACGACGCAGACCGGTTGCTGTTGGCGGCGGCAATGGGCGGCCAGGCTGGCAATGAGATCGTCGGCTTCAAACCGCTCATCGACATAAACCGGAAGCCCGGCATGACGGGCAATGTCCTTGCACCAGGCAAATTGGCGTTGGAGCTCCGCCGGTGCTGGCTCGCGGTTGGCCTTGTAATCGGGGTAGATATCGTTTCGAAACGAGGTGGTCAATGATTCGTCGAATGCGACAGCCAGATCAGAAGCGCCGGTTTGATCAACCAACTCACACAGAAATCGGGCAAATCCGTAAACTGCGTTGGTCGGGTGACCGGCCTGGTCGGCGAAGCGATCGGGCATTGAGAACCAGGCACGGAATACGTAAACGCTGGCATCAACGAGGTAGGCAGGACGGGTCGTCCGGGTGTTGCTCACGGCAGGCTCGGTCTGTGGCTAGACCAGTACCTTACCCTGTGACAGCCGTCGGCGCAGCACCGAATGGCGCGGGAAGTGGGCGAGCAGAAACTCCATCTGGTCAGCCAGGATCTTGCGACCCTGCAGATAAACATATTCGGCGTGGGTTGGCGCGAACGGAATCGCCAGCAATTGCATGCCGGCCTGTTCGGGCGTGCGTGCGCCTTTGTGGTTATTGCAGCGTTTGCACGAAGTAACCACGTTCTCCCATGTATCAACACCGCCCTGGGCCAGCGGATTGACGTGGTCGCGCGACAGATCGCGTACCTGGAAACGATTGCCGCAGTACAGGCAGATATTCTCGTCGCGGCGAAACAAGGCGCGGTTGGACAGCGGCGGTGTGTAGCGGTCGTAGAACTGATGGGCGTTCGGGTGTGAGCCGTGAGTGGCGACGATGGCGTTGACCGGAATTTCCGTACGCCGTCCGGTGTGGGCGTTGACGCCGCCGTGAAGTCGATACAGCACTCGCCCGAGCGCGTAGCTGACCTGGCCAAGCACAATCAGCTTGACCGCATCCTGGTAACCGATCCACTCCAGCGGCATGCCGGTGACGTCGGTGCGCAACACCTGTTGATCAAAACTCAACATCTAGTGCTCCATCGATTGCCCAAGCCCAACATATTGGGGAAGCTTGCTGTCGATAAACCTAGTATGACCATCCTTGACGGCCAATTGCAAGCCAACGCTAAATGTTGACAATGACGGTTTGGTGAATCGGCTTGAGCCAGGGCCGAAACAACCCCATTTCGACACAGTCAAAGTTGCTCGACATGGAAGGAAATCACTGCGTATGACTCGTTTGCCAGCCTGGCGTTTTGCCCTTGCGTTTTTGATTTGCATGGTCACCGGCGTTACGGTCGCGGCCCTGCCTGCTGAAGTTGATGGCCAGCCACTGCCGTCCCTGGCACCGATCCTGGAGCAGGTAACCCCGGCGGTGGTCAACGTCCATACGCGAACGCGGGTGCAGGTCAGAACCAGCCCGTTTTTTGACGATCCGTTCTTCCGGCGTTTTTTCGACATGCCGGCCGTGCCGCGCGAGCGCGTGCAGCAATCGCTGGGCTCTGGTGTGATTGTCGATGGCGGCGAGGGCCTGATCCTGACCAACAATCACGTGATCGACGGTGCTGACGATATCGCTGTCACCCTGCAGGACGGGCGCGAATACTCGGCGGAGCTGGTCGGCGCGGATCGTGATACCGACCTGGCCGTGATCCGGATTCGTGCAGATCAGCTCGATGAGCTACCCCTGGCAGACTCCGAGCGGCTTCGGGTGGGCGATTTTGTGGTTGCCGTTGGTAATCCGTTTGGCCTGGGCCAGACCGTGACCTCCGGAATTGTTTCGGCGCTTGGCCGCTCCGGTTTGCGCGGCCTGGAATATCAGAACTTCATTCAAACCGATGCATCGATCAATCCCGGCAACTCCGGCGGTGCCTTGATTGACCTGGCCGGGCGGCTGATTGGCATCAATACGGCGATTTTCACGCCCTCAGGGGGCAACGTGGGGATTGGTTTTGCCATTCCGGCAAACACGGCCAGCCACGTGATGGCCCAGCTCGTTGAATTTGGGGAGGTTCGACGGGGTTCGCTGGGGATAGAAGTTCAGGATTTGAGCACTGAGCTGCGGGATGCGCTGGATATCGACGCGGCCGGCGGCGTGGTCGTAACCCGGGTGCGTTCCGGTTCCGCTTTGGCAGGCGCTGGACTCAGGGCGGGTGACGTCATCAAGTCAGTAGACGGTCGTGCGATCGCCAATAGTCAGGCGCTTCGAAATATCGAGGGTTTGCTGTCGGTGGGCGCCCAGGTTGTAGTCACTTACCTACGCGATGGGCGGCGCGGCGAAGTGAACGTGACGATTGAAGAAGATCTCGATGCGCGCATATCCGGTCGACGGCTGGACGACAGGCTCGACGGTGTCGGGTTGATTCGTATTCCCGACCGTTCCAGGGCATCCGGTGTGCTGGTTGAGGAGGTGCGCCGCAACTCTCATGCCTGGGACGCCGGGCTCCGGGCTGGAGATGTAATTGTGGCTGTCAATCGGCAGGCCGTTCGCCACCTCGGTGAAATGCGTAGCCAGTTCCCGGTGCCGGGTGACCGCGAACTGAGCCTGGAAATTCGCCGGCGCGGAGTGGCGTACCTGGTTTTGCTCTAAGGAGCCTGTGAACAATTATGCTCGGGCGCGACGGTAGTTATTGGCTTGGCCGATGCGTGCGGAGGTGCCTTAATTCGGCGAAATTGTGCATTGCATCAAGGTTAAGGTTCGGTTACCTTCGAGATGAACGGCACCCAAAAGGAGGGTTTGGGTGCTTCCTGGCCATGTTTTTCATCCCTTTTGAGGATAAAGAGTGGTCGTGATCTTTCGAGGAAAGCGGCTTGCCGCGAGGAGAAGATCTGATGGTTAGTGAACCCAAACTCCACCCCCTTGCAATTGCAATCTCTGCCGGATTACTGGCGCTGTGTTTCGGGATAGCCCCCGTTTATGGTCAACCGGCACAGGATTCACCCGATCAGGCAGTGACCGACAGCGCAGAGCAGTCCGGTGACGAGGACGAAATGGATCGGGTAGTCGTCACCGGGTCGCGCATCGCCCGTGATCCGAACCTGGTCTCGCCAGCGCCTATTCAGTCGGTCGATTCCGAGGACATTGAGCTGTCGGGCGAAATCAACGTCATCGACGTGGTCAACAGCCTGCCGGCACTGCTTGGGTCTGACAACACCGCAGCCAACCAGAATGCGGCCGGCGCGGCCGGTGCCGGCATTCTTAATCTCCGCAACCTTGGGTCGGTGCGCACGCTTACCCTGGTCAACGGTCGCCGTCATGTTGCTGGTCTGGCCGGCAGTGGTGCGGTGGATGTCAACACCATCCCAGCCGCTCTGGTTGACCGGGTCGAAGTGCTGACCGGCGGTGCCTCGGCAATCTACGGCGCTGACGCCGTGACCGGCGCAGTCAACTTCATTCTCAAGGACGACTTCGAAGGCTTCGACGTCCAGGCCCAGTACAACCTGTCTCAGCGTGGCGACGCCGACCGGCGCCTACTGAACCTGACCTGGGGCCAGAATTTTGATGGCGGGCGCGGTAACGTCACCATGTCTTTGGGCCTGGAAGACACCGAAGGCCTGCTGCAGGGGGACCGCTCCCACACCCGAGGTGATCGGCTTGGCGGCGTCTGGGACAACCCCGTGAGATTTGTCCAGGCCGACGATATCTCCCAGTTTGGCCTGGACCCGCTGCTGCTGGGCAGCGCGATTTCAGAGTTCTGCGAAGACGGCGATGGCACGCTGGGCGCTGGCCGTGATGCCCTGTGCAATCGTATCGTTGATATCCCCCGCTTCAGCGTTCTGCCGTTTCCGCGCTTCAACCTCAGTAGTTACGGTTCGATCATCGGCGTCGACTGGTTCGGCGACGAGTTTCTGTCTGCCTTCCCGGGCGTTGACTTCGAATACTTCGGCTCGCCGATCGCGGTCAACCGCGGACCAACGGGGCTGATTTTCGATGTCAACAACAGCGGCATGGAAGACTGTCTGGAGACGGTCAACGGCGTTATCCTGCAGCGTTTCGGCTTCTTTGCCGGCTGTCACGTCATGCGCGACCCCAACGGTCCGATCGATGTCTTTCAGGACGGTTTGCTGGCTGGTGCACAAAACGCCTTTGGTGGCGATGGAACCGGCCTGGGCCGCGATGGGCAGTCGATCACCCCTGATGATCGACGCCTGGCCTTCAACCTGACCTCGCGCTACGACGTTACACCGGGGGCCCGCGTTTTCTTCGAGGGCAAGTACGTTCGATCGCGGACGGTCAATGACGGATCGCAAGCGGTTCAAGGGTTCTTCGACTCGCATGTGCTCAACTGGGACAATGCCTTCATTCCGCAGAGCCTGCGGGACCCGATTGTCGAGTTTGCCAACAACAATCCTGACCTGATCGAGCTCGACGCCGTCAATATCCTGGTCGGCCGCGATATGACCGATCTGGGACGCCGAGTCAGCAAATCAACCCGCGAAACCATTCGCTTCGTGACCGGACTGGAAGGGGATATCGGAGATTCGCCGTTCAACTATGAAGTGTCGATCAATTATGGGAGAACCCAGGCTGACACAGATTTTACCGGGCTTGCGCTTGATCGCTACTACGCAGCGGTCGATGCGGTCGTCGACCCGGCTACCGGCAACATCGTTTGCCGCTCCGAACTTGACCCGGGCGCAGTTCCAGCAGGCTCATTTCTGCCCAGCGCAGGTCCGTTCCGTGATTTTCTGACCTTTACCCCGGGCGCCGGCCAGTGTCAGCCGCTTAATGTATTCGGCATCGGTGCTCCCAGCCAGGCGGCGATCGACTTCGTGGTTGTCGACATGAAGCGCAAGCGCACGATTGAACAGACCGTGTTCTCCGGCTTTCTCGTTGGTGACAGTTCCGACTGGTTCTCCCTGCCGGCCGGTCCGCTGGGCCTGGCGGCCGGCGTCGAGTATCGGATGGAAGAAAGTCGATTCCGCGCTGACAGCTTCGAGCTGCCCGAGCCTGATCCGCTGGGGATCCTGGAAACGGCATCGCGGGTGTTCCCGATCGATGCGCCGACCGATAACGTATCCGGCGACTTCAACGTCTGGGACGTATTTTTCGAAGTTTCCGTACCGTTGCTGAGAGACCAGCCCTTCGCCGAGGAGTTGACCCTGGATGCAGCTTACCGCTATTCCAACTACTCCACCTTGGGCAGTACCGATGCCTGGAACATGCGCATGTCCTGGGCGCCGATCCAGGATGTTCGTTTCCGGACGACCTACGCTCAGACCGTTCGTGCGCCCAACATCAACGAACTGTTTTCGCCGTTGCAGCCGGCGACTGCAAGACCGCTCGACCCCTGCGACGAGTCGAACATCGGTGACGGCACGCCGAACCGTCCCATCAACTGCGCAGCTGATGGCCTGCCGCCGAACTTCCAGGACCCGCTCACAGCCCGCTTCTCCGGATTTTCCGGCGGCAATCCCGATCTGGATGTGGAAACGGCAGATACGTTCACCGTTGGTGTCGTCCTGGAGCCGCGTTTTCTGCCAGGCTTCTCGCTCAGCGTGGACTGGTACGACATTGAGATCAACGATGCCATCGCGGCGGTCGGTGTTCAGCAGTTGGTCAATGCCTGCTACGATGCGGCGACCTTCCCCAACCAGTTCTGTGAGCAAGTCACGCGTGATCGTGATCCCAGCTCACCGACTTTTCTGGGTTTCAACTCCTTTGTCAGCAGCCAGCTGAACTTCGCCTCGATCGTTACTCAAGGTATCGACTACACGGCGCGGTACCGGTTTGAACTGGGCGACCTGGCAGAGGGGCTGGCGCCCTACGGTAGCTTGACCTTCGGCATTACCGGCAACTGGGTGCGCAAGCTGGAGCGCTTCGAAGACCCGACCGATGACTCCATCATCAACGACAGGCTCTATGAGGATGGCCAGCCGCGTAACGCGTTCAGTACTTTCGCGCGCTGGCGCTGGGACAATCTGACCCTGAACTGGCAGGCCCGCTACTGGGGCAAGTTCCTTGAGTTCTCGCCGCGCCTTGACAACACTAACATCGACAACGTCGAGAACGCCTGGGCCGGGGATATGTGGCGCCACGACTTTACTGCCGCTTACACCTGGCAGGGCCAGTATCGCATCGTGGCGGGCGTCAACAACGTGTTTGACAAGACACCGGTATCCACCTCGCGGTTTTATCCCGTAGGCATCGTCGGACGCGAGTATTTCGTCGGGCTGTCCGCGCGCTTCTGATATGCACCGCCCGCACCCCCGCCATGGCGGGGGTGCAATCGACATTTCAGTGTCAGAATGCTGGCATGTCCAGGCGGTGGGTGGGAATGTCGCGGCGACGCGCTTCTTCGGCCAGGGCTGTCACCACCGTCTGCAGGGTCGTCAGGCGGGCGTGGTACTTGCAGTTGGCCGGGATCAGGGTCCAGGGGGCATGGTCTGAGCCGGTGCGCTCGAACATCTCTTCGGCCGCCTCGATGTAATCGTCCCAGCGTTTGCGATTGCGCCAGTCTTCGTCGGTCATTTTCCAGGCCTTGAACGGGTTCGCCAGTCTGGCCTCGAAACGCTTCAGCTGTTCGTCGGGGTCAATGTGGAACCAGAGTGAGCGCAGCACGACGCCGGCATCGACCAGGGTCCGCTCGAACTCGTTGATTTCGCGGTAGGCGCGGCGCCAGTCCTCTTCATCAGCGAAACCTTCAACCCGTTCGACCAGGACTCGACCGTACCAGGAGCGATCGAAAATCACCAGTTCGCCAGGGCCCGGAATGCGGGTCCAGAACCGGTAAAGGTAATGCCTCGCCTGTTCCCAATCCTGCGGTGGGCCGATTCGGTAAACCTTGAAGCTGCGCGGGTCCAGGCGCTCGACCAGGCGTCGAATAGCACCGCCCTTGCCGGCCGCGTCCATACCCTCGACATTGATGATCATCCGCCCGCCTTGCCGGAGTACCGATTGCTGCAGGCTGAGCAGGTCGAACTGCCAAGCCTTGATCAGCCGGCGGTAGTCTTTCTTTTCGATGGACTGATCCAGCGGTAGTTCGGCAAGTCGATTCATTGGGTTTCTCCTGTTCGGCTTGCGACAGTTTGCCCCATGCGACGGGCTGTCATTTCATTTTCATTGACTTGCAACCCTATCGTCGAGATGAAGTGGCACCATGCGCAGCCCAGTGCATTGGCGCCGGTCCGGCGCGCGATGCTTGCCCTTACATGAATGGATACGGAACTCGATATGCGCAAGCTGCTCGCCCTGCTTTTCCTGATTTGCTGCGCCAGTGCGCCGGCACAGACTCAAGTAATTGCCTACTGGGCTCAGAACGACAACAACTTGCCCAGTGGTGGCTTCGGCTTCAGTCTCGACAGCTTTCCGCAGCAAGCCGATACCGGGCTGCTGGCAGATCAGGCGTTTCTGTCGCTGGCGAACTTCAATGAAGCGACCAGCGGTGACGATAACGCCTACACCTGTATTCAAAGCACGCAGGGGACCACGCTGAATGCCCAGTCCGGCTTCATTGACGGCGGCTCGCTGACGCCGCAGGGATGCACGAGCAATAGCAACAATGGCATGCAGATACTGATCGCGGTCAGCACCGAAGGCTTTGAAGCAATCGAGCTGAGCTGGGCCCAGCGCGGAACCGGTACCGGTTTCAATTCTCGCCAGCTGGCCTGGTCAGCCGATGGCGGCACCAGCTTTGCCGACTTCGGCAGCGACAGCGGTACTCTGGGCACCGCCTGGCAGGTTCGAGACTACGATCTGTCCAGCATCGAAGCGCTGAATGACAATCCGAATGTTGTGTTCAGGGTCACCCTGGATGGTGCGACTAACACGAACGGCAACAACCGTTTTGACAACATCACTATTGCCGGCACGCCGCTCGACGGCGAGCCGGTTGATCCGCGAGAAAGTATTTTCTCCGAAGATTTCGCCGCCGATCCCTTCGACAACAGTTGGAGCGACCAGAATTTGGTCGGCAATCAGACCTGGTCCTGGAGTTCGGCCAACCTGAACGTTCAGTTCAACCCGTTTGCAGGCGGCTGCCAGGAAAACGATAACTGGCTGATTTCGCCGCCCATCGATCTGGACGGATTTGAAGCAATCGAACTGGACTTGGTTTTGTCGCGCCAGTTCAGCGGCGCTAACGATCTGCTGGTCTATTTCTCTTCCGATTACCCCGGCAGCGGTGATCCGAACGAATTCAACTGGACGTTGATCGACACCATCGATTTCGACCAGTTACCGGCACCAAACACCAACTACGAATTCGGCCCCTACGATGACCTGGACGGCGTCGAGGACGAAATCCGGCTGGCCTTCCGTACTGGTTTCGAGTCCGGTGACGGATGCGGCGCCTGGCGGGTCGTGGATGTCCAGGTCAGCGGTGAGGAGATCGTTCCGCCATTCTGCGTGGCCGATTCTTCTGATGACCAGACGCTGACCCGAATTCACACCATTCAAGGCGAAGGTTTTGCCAGCCCGATTGCGGGTAGCACGGTGGAAGTCCAAGCCATTGTGGTCGGTGCTTTCCAGGACCAGGGTGCCGGCCAGATAGGTGGCTTCTTCCTGCAGGAGCCGGAAGCCAACCATGATGACAACCCGCTCACTTCTGAAGGCGTCTTCATCTCATCCTTTAGTGCAAGCACGGACTTGATCGATGTGCAGATTGGCGATGAGATTCGCGTCGCCGGTACGGTGCGCG
>SKQI01000047.1 GCA_007119095.1 Wenzhouxiangella sp.
ATGTTCCGGTGGCCTTGGGACCGGTATGTTTGGTCTGTGCTGTAGCGTGGGCACTTGGCTTTGATCGGAGCGGCTTGCTGGTTGATGGTCAGGGGATGGCTTTGTGCGATTGGCCGTACCCACTCAGGCCGGGATCTGGCAGAGACCACCCGCTGCTGAGGTTGGGAGGGGGTGGGTGCCTGGGTTGGGTTTTGGGGCGAAAACAGATGTTGTCGATAGCTGCGGGTTCGGTCCCGGCCGCACGCACGGGCGCTTTACGCCCTGGAGCTTCTTGCCTGCGGCAAACCGCTCAAGGGCTTCAAGCTGTGCTGGGCCGGGCTACGGGTGCTAGCTGGTTATGGGGGTGGCAGGTTGGACTCGGGTTCGGGGGCGGGGGTTGTGGACTTGCCGCGTTGGCGGGCCAGGTAGATCAGGCCGGCGCAGAGGGTCAGCAGCACGATGCTGAGCAGGGGGCGATAGAACAGCCAGGCCAGGGCGATGACCAACAGGGACAGCACCGAGCCGAGAACGGCCGAAATCAGGCCGACGCCGGTAGCGGCAATGCTGCCCAGGATGGGCAGGACGTCGGCGACGACCTGGATGGGCTTGAGAATGGCACCGAAACCCACGACTGCCATGACAATACCCAGCACGCGAAGGAACCAGGTCAGCATCGTGTTTTCACGCACCATCTGTTCGAACATCGCCTCGGCGCTGTGGTGGCCGGCACGCAAGCGCTCGATGCTGGTGCCGCGGCTGGTCGTGTGAGTGCTCAAGTTGCCGCCGCTTTGGCGCGCAAGGATGGACACGGGCTGATCCTCGACCACTTTCAGGCGAACGCGCAGGTCGCCAACTTCCGGACTCATCGGGTTGCCGATATACAGCCAGTCGGCATGCTCGGCATTGGCCCGCGCCTGCAGCTCAGCGGGCAAGGCAGCGACATGACTAGCGTCCAGGCGCAGGTATTCACCCTGGCCGATCTGGCCGACCAGCCGCCCACTCAAGGAAAACGCGCCAACGCTGACATTGCCGGCACGTCGGGTCTCGGCACTGATCGGGAATGACGAAGGATTCTGGTGCTGGCCCGGCTGGTTGAAGCGACTGGAGTCGATCTGGCGCGATGACCATTCGGTGCGGTAGGTATAGGTCGTGACCCGTTCCTCGGCACCGCCGGCGCGGGTGCGCGTTTCGGTGCTTGAGTCTTCGCGCCACTGGTACATCTCGACCTCGCGGATCAATGCGATGGCGTTTTTCTCAACGCCGAGCAACGGGTCGCTCAAGATCTCGCCGGAACTGGCCTGGCCGCTGACATGAACAAGACGACCGTCATTGTTTGGGTCGATCGCATCGGCACTGACCGCAACCACTGCGGCCGCGCCCTCGGCCAGCCCCTTGGCGGTATTGACTGCCCGGCCTTCGTTCCACCACAGCAGAACGACGGCCGCGATAATCAGAATGAATCCGACAAAAATGCCTTTGAACGACTGCCCCATGCGCTGACCCCAGCCAGTGCGCGTGGTGGTTCTGAATGTTTGTGCCATGGGCTCTCTCGATGCTTTCTTCGACTCGCGGGCAGTATTCACCAGCGAAGTCGAATATTCAACGCCCGCCAACCGAAATATCAGCCTGCAGGTGGGCCGAAGTCGTAGGGACCACCCGCTTCGAGGGCACGCTGGTAAGCGGGGCGCTGATGGCAGCGATCAACGAAATCATGAATGGCCGGGCGCTTGTCGCCAACCAGCCCTCGTGCCCGGGCGGCTTCCAGTGGGAAACACATTTGCACATCGGCGGCGCTGATCCGGGAGCCGGCGAACCAGTCGCGCTCCGACAAATGGGCTTCGACGAAATCCAGATGCGTGCGGATCTGCTGGCCGATGAAAGCCCGATCGACCTGGCCGGCAATGCCCTTGGCCAGGGGTCGCACCAGCAGCGGTGCCTTGGCACCGACGGTATCGAATACCAGCTTCAGCAGCAAGGGCGGCATCAGCGAGCCCTCGGCATACTGCATCCAGTAGTGAAAATCCCAGTAGCCATCGGACTTCAGCGCCGGTGCCCAGCGTCCCTTGCCATAGCGGCGGGCCAGGTATTCGAGAATGGTGCCGGACTCGGCCAGGTTGCGGTCACCGTCGCTGATGACCGGCGATTTGCCCAAGGGGTGGACTTCGCGCAGCTCAGGCGGGGCCAGGCGCGTGTCGGGATCGCGCTCATAGAGGTGGATTTCATAGTCCACGCCCAGCTCTTCCAGCATCCAGAGCACGCGCTGGGAGCGGGAATGCTCCAGGTGATGAACAATGATCATGGTGTATGGAATTGACCTCGGTTAGTGTTTCTGCATGGTACTGCCTGGGTGCGAGTTTCACGTTCCGACAACGACACCACAGGCACTTTTCTCGCCCACCACGAAACAACCTGCCCATGATTCGTTCAATCGCCAGCCTGTTTTTCTACGCTCGCTTTCTGCGCAGTTTCAGCACCCTGGGCTACCGGCGCGCGGCTACCGAGTGGGAAGACTTGACGCCGGACTTCAGCGGACAGACCTGGCTGGTCACCGGTGCTACCGGCGGCATTGGCCGCCATACCGCGCTGACGGCCAATCAGCACGGCGCCCGGGTGATCGCCCTGGGGCGCAATCCGGACGCTCTGGCCAAGCTGAAGGAGGCGGCCGAGTATCCGCGTCGACTGCTGCCGGTCAACGTAGACTTGTCATCGATCCTCGCCATTGTCGAACTGCCGAACGAACGGGCCATCAAAAGCAAGCCCATCGATATCCTGGTCAACAATGTCGGGGTCCTTCTGAATCAACATGAACTGACTGATGAAGGCCTGGAGCGCTCCTTCGCCACCAATATCCTTGGGCCCTTCGTGCTGACCGAGACCTTGCAATCCGAACAGCGATTCGCGGACCAGGCGCTGGTCATCAATGTCTCCTCCGGTGGCATGTACGGCTCACCGCTGGTCACTGAAGCGATGAACTGCACCGATGCCCGCCGGTTCGACGGCATGGCCGCCTACGCCCGGCACAAGCGGGCCATGGTCGCCCTGACCCGCTGGTGGAACAGCCGGTGGCAGGGCGCACCGGCTGTTCAGGTAATGCATCCGGGCTGGGTCGATACCGCCGGGGTTCAGACCTCCCTGCCCTGGTTTCAGCGCACCCTGAAACCCTGGCTGCGCGATGCCGAGCAAGGCGCCGACACGATCTTCTGGCTGGCCGACCAGCGCCCGCCACCACCGGATGAAGGCGGCATCTGGCTGGATCGTGAGCTGCAGCCCGAACATGAATTCTCCTTTACCCGCAGAAGCGAGATTGGGCCGGATCAGCTAGTTGACTACTTGCAGGCCTGCGCGCAGGAGGCGCTGGCCTCGTAACCGGGACCTTGGATGTTCAGGTCACAGCCGGGGCCGGTCAGGCTATCCTTGGCGAACATGTTCGCGCGAACCCATTTCTCTTGAAACTGTTCCTGGCCCGCCTGCTGATCCGCCTGCTGAGCTGGTTGCCACTGTGGCTGAGCCATGCCCTGGCCGTGCCGCTTGGCTGCTTGCTGAATGCGTTGCCGCTGCGCAAACACCGGGTCGTGGACAGAAATTTGACGCTGGCTTTCCCGGGCCTCGACGAACCGGGCCGGCGTCGTCTGCGCCGCGAACACTGGGTCGAAATGGCCCGGCTAGTCATGGAAATGGGCGTGGTATGGCACTGGAGCGAGCGCAAGCTGCTCAAGCATATCGTGGCAGTCGAGGGCTGGGAGCATGTCGAATCTGCGCGCCAGCAGGGTCGAGGGTTTTTGATGGTCGGCGCGCACCTGGGCAATTGGGAAATCATGAACCTGTATGCGACCATCCGCCAGCCCATGATCTGCCTGTACAAGGCCCCGAAAAACCCACGGGTAGACCAACTGCTGACCCGATCACGCCAGCGTTTCGGCGGCCAACTGGTTGCCAGCGGCAGCCCCGCGATGCGCAAATTGCTCAAGGCCTTGCGTGAGGGCGGCGGCATCGGCTTGCTGGCCGACCAGCAGCCCAAACAGGGTGAAGGCGTATTCACCCCCTTGTTCGGCGAGCCGGCTCTGACGATGACCCTGGTCAACCGCCTGGCCGGCCGCACCGACTGCGCCGTGATGCTGATGTCGACCCGGCGCATCCCCTTTCGCGGCTGGACCATTCGTGTTGATCGCGCCGATGATCGCGTGGCCGACCCGGATCCGGTCATAGCCAATACCTGTCTGCATGAGTGGCTGGAGGCAAGTATCGGCGATACGCCTGCCCAGTACCTTTGGAGCTACAAACGCTACAGCATTCGGCCCCCGGGGCATGCCGGGATCTATTCGTGATGCGTGGATTGCTGTTCATTGCCGCAGGACTGATCCGGCTGCTGTCCTGGCTGCCGCTGTCGCTGCTGCATGCTCTGGCCTGGCCCATGGGCCGGGTGCTGTACTGGCTGCCGTGGAAGAAGCACGCCGTCATTCAGACCAACCTGGGGCTGTGTTTCCCTGAGCTGAATGCGGCTCAGCGACGGCGGCTGCATCGGGCCTACCTGGTCGAGCAGCTGCGGCTGGTACTCGAGGCCGGGGCGGTGTTCCACTGGTCCAGGGAGCGGATCGCCCGGCACGTGGAAGTGACTGGCTGGGATGAGGTGCTGGCGCAGGCCGACCAGGGACTGATGCTGGTCAGCGGCCACATTGGCAACTGGGAACTGCTGAACATCTGGATGTCGCAGCAGCTGCCGCTGGCCACGCTGTACAGGGCGCCGGAAAATGCCGCGCTGGATCGATTCATGACCCGCCCTCGGGAGCGTTTCGGCGGCCGAATGGTGCCCGGCGGCGGCCCCGCGCTGCGCCACTTGCTCAGCCAGCTGAAGAAGCGCCAGGCGGTCGCCGTGGCGGCCGACATCCAGCCCAAACGCGGTGACGGCGCGTTCGTGCCGCTGTTCGGGCAGCCTGCACTCACCATGACCCTGGTATCGGGGCTGGCCAGAAGAACAGATTGTGCCGTGTTTTTTTGCCATGCACTGCGGCGCCCGGGTGGTCGTGGCTGGCGCCTGCAGTTCGAACGCGCACCAGACTCTATCCGCGAGCCCGAGCCCGAGGCGGCACTTGCGGCCATGAACCAGTGGCTGGAAGCCAGTATCCGCGAAGCCCCGGCCCAGTATCTTTGGCTGTACAAGCGCTTCAGCCGCCAGCCCGACGGCAGCAAGCCCTACCGACAGCAGCCGGCCTCAGCCACTGACTAAGCGTAGTCCGGACGAGCCTCTTCACGCCATTCGCTGGCAGCCTTGCGCAGCCGATTGACAATACCCTCCCAGGCGGGATCGGCCAGGTTTTCTGGCGGCAATACCAATCCCAGCCGGTCCGAATTGGCCTGGCCGGCTTCCCGCAGCGCGGCATACAACTGCCGGGCGGCCAATGTCGGATCAGTTGCCAGAGTGACGAGGGCCCAGCGCTGCCCGGAACGATCTGTGGCGCTAAACACCGCTTCCGGCGGGCGCCGTGAAACGACGACGGTCAGTGGCTTGGCCGGACGATAGTGCTCGCGCATTTGCCCGGGGGCCTGCTGGCTCGCCGTTTCCGGGCTGGCCGTTGGCTGGGCCCACTGCCAGTCAGCCGGCAGCTCGGCTCGGATCTCATCCTGGCTGATCAGACCGGGCCGAAGCCAGGTCAGCGAGCGCCTGACCGGATCCAGGGCGATGATGGTGGATTCGATGCCGACCCGGCATGGCCCGCC
>SKQI01000095.1 GCA_007119095.1 Wenzhouxiangella sp.
GCACCCTGGGGCTGGGAAGACTGAAGCCAGTGCATGCTGAACAATCCCTGCGGGTCTTTCCAGACCCGCAGGGACTCCAGTCCGGCAGTGGCTGCCAGCTCGCGAAAGTCCTTGACCGAGTATTTGTGGCTGTTTTCGGTGTGGATGCTGTCGCCGTCGGCAAATGGAAAGCGCCTGCCAGCGATTGAAATCTGCGTCGGGCGAGCGGCAACCAGGTGCATTTCGATGCGCTTGAACTCCGGGTTGAATCGCGCTTCGTGGCGAAAAGCGTCGATCTCCAACTCGGCGTCCAGCTCGTCGACCAGGCGCTGCAGCAGGTTGAGATTGAATTTTGCCGTTACCCCCTCGCTGTCGTCATAGGCTGAAATCAGGCGGTCAACCGGCTTCAGCAGGTCAACCCCGATCAGGATGCCGCCCTCATCACCAGCGATGTTTCGCATGCGTTGCAGGAAGGCGCAGGCTTCTTCGTGTCCGAAATTGCTGATCGTCGAGCCGGGAAAATAGACCACGCGACGATTGGCCGGTGGGTCCAGGCGCAAGCTGTCGGCCTCGATCGGCTGCGTGTAGTCGGCCCGGAGGGGACAGATTTCAACTTCCGGGAATGCCGAGCTCAACAGCTTGGCCGATTCGGCCAGTGCCGCCGCCGAGATTTCGATTGGGGTATAGGCACGGGGACGGTCCAGTCCTGCCAACAGTTTGCGGGTCTTGATGCCGGCCCCGGAGCCGAACTCGATGATGTGTGCGTTGGGGCCGACAATGGCGCTGAATTCCCCGATGTGGGCTTCATGCAAGGCCAGGTCCGCGCGGGTAACGTAGTAATCCTCAGTCTCGCAGATGGCTTCAAACAGGGCTGATCCGCGCGCATCGTACAGATACTTGCAGGGCAGTTCCGGCGGCTTGGTCGACAAGCCGTCGATAACGTCGGCCAGAAACGCATCGCGGTCCATGTTCATGCCGCCTCGTCCCTGGCCAGGCGAAGACCGCTGAATTGCCAGCGATCCCCCGGGTAAAAGAAGTTACGGTAACTGGGGCGAACGTGACCGGCGGGGGTAGCGCAACTGCCGCCGCGCAGCACCATCTGGTTGGCCATGAACTTGCCGTTGTACTCGCCCACGGCGCCGGCCGCGGGGCGAAAGCCGGGGTAGGGGGCATAGGAGGAGCGGGTCCACTCCCACACCCCGCCAAACATATGATCGAGGCCGTCCCCCGTAGCCGTAACAGCGTCAGGGTGATATCGACCATCGTCAGCCGTTACACCGGGCAGGCTCGCTTGCGAACTGGCATGCTCCCACTCGGCCTCGGATGGCAAGCGCGCTCCGGCCCATTCGGCAAAAGCGCAGGCTTCGTAAAAACTCAGATGGCTGGCTGATTCGGCTGGATTAATTGGTCGTCGACCGCCTAGCGTATATATATCCCAGCCGCCATCGGTCGGGTACCAGTACTGCGGGGCGGATATGTCCTGTTCATTTACCCAGGCCCAGCCATCGGCCAGCCAAAGCTCGGGACGACGATAACCATCATCCTCGATGAAATCCAGAAACTCGCCGCAAGTCACTGGGCGGGAGGCGATCTGGAATGGAGTCAGATAGACCTTATGGCGCGGCCCCTCGTTGTCAAAATGAAATCCACGCCCGGAGGCGCCGATCTCAACCAGGCCTCCCGGGAATTTGCGCCATTGCGCCGACTGAATCGCTGCGACCTGCTTGGTAGCTTTGCTGATGGCAGGCCAGCAAGGATTGTGGCTGAAGGCATGCTTGAGGTCGGTCACCATCAATTCCTGGTGCTGCTGTTCGTGGTTGAGCCCAAGAACAAGTAGTGCCATCCGTTGCTCTCGTTCCGGGCTGATGGCGCTTTGATCCAGCCAGTCAGACATCGCCTGGTCAACGTGAGCGCGGTAACGAGAAATCGCTTCAAGCCCCGGTCTTGATATCAGGCCTCGCTGCGCTCGCGGGAATTGGGCGCCGACGCCGTTGTAGTAGGAATTGAACAGGTAGGCGTAAGCTTGATCAAAACAGCGGTAGCCTCGCAGCTGTGGCTTGAGCAGGAAAGTTTCGAAAAACCAGGTGGTATGTGCCCGGTGCCACTTGATCGGACTGGCATCGGGCATTGATTGAAGGTTCTGGTCTTCGGGCGAAAGTGCTGTGCTGAACTGTTCGGTTGCCGACCGGACCTGTCTGTAGGCTTCCCAGGCTTGATCAGGCGTCATCTGGCCCGGATCTGACTGGTTAAAGTGGCCGGGCATGGCGGAGGCGGGTGTGGCCATTCAGGCGTGCCTTTTCTATGGGCTTGGATCACCCATTCCTGATGTCAACAACTCGGAATTTTAACCGGCGATTTTGGCGTGAGCGTGAAATCGGCCCATTTTGGCCGTCAAAGCCAATCAGTCGATGCCGTATTTTTTCAATTTGTAACGCAGGGACCGGAATGTGATGCCCAGTTGCCGAGCGGCTTCGGTCTTGTTGTTGCCGGCTTCATGCAGCGCCTTTTCCAGTATTTGTTTTTCGACGTCCTCGATGTAATCGTCAAGACTACGGTCGTCAGGCCTGCCGATGGCCGGTTGTGGCCCTGCTGATGGGTCGTCCCCCAGGCTCAGGTCTTCGCGGCCGATCACATCGCCATCGCACAAGGTCACGGCGCGTTGCAGAATGTTGACCAGTTCGCGCACGTTGCCCGAATAATTGTGGCGGCTGAGTGCGTCAATGGCGCTCTCGTCAAGCGTTCGGGCAGGCTCGCCCCACTGCTCTGCGATGTTATCCAGGAAATGCCGGGCCAGGATGGCGATATCGCCGCGGCGCTCTGCCAGGCCAGGCATGTGCAACTCGATGACATTGAGGCGATAGTAGAGGTCGTTTCGGAAAGTGCCATCCTCGACCAGGGGCTTGAGAGGCTTGTGGCTGGCGGACAGGATGCGAACATCGATCTTGAGTTCTCGGCGTCCACCGATTGGTCGGACGGTCTTTTCCTGGATAACCCGCAGCAATTTCACCTGCATGGCCAGAGGCAGGTCGGCGACCTCGTCCAGAAACAGTGTCCCGCCTTGTGCCGCCTGGAAAAGGCCTTCCTTGTCAGCATCAGCGCCGGTGAAACTGCCCTTGATATGACCGAAGAATTCGCTTTCCATCAATTCAGAGGGGATGGCGCCGCAGTTGACCGCAACGAAAGGCTCCTCGGCCCGAGGGCCCAGGTCGTGGATCAAGCGGGCGGCCAATTCCTTGCCGGTGCCCGAATCCCCGCTGATAAGAACCGGGGCCTGGCTTCGGGCCAGCTTGACGATGGTGCGACGAACCTGACGGATGGCGTCTGACTGCCCGATCAATCGCTGCAGCAGCAAGGATTTTTCATCGTCGCTGTCAGCACCATCGTCTCCCGCTCGGCTGGAAGCGCTGCTGGGCGCCGGCTTTGCCGTGGTTGCGGACCTTTCGGCATCGTCTTGTCTGAGCTTCAAGGCTGTGCGGACCAGGTTTCGAAGTACCTCGAGATCCACAGGTTTGGAGACAAAATCGAAAGCGCCGTACTTCAGTGCCGTGACGGCATCTTCCACCTTGCCGAAGGCGGTGATCATGGCAACCGGGATTTGTTCGTGGTCACGGTTGATTTCCTTGATCAGCGTCAATCCGTTGCCGTCGGGCAAGCGCATGTCGGTTAGGCACAAGGCGTAGTCGGATCGGCCCGACAGGCAGCGCCGTGCTGCAGCCAGATCTTCTGCCGTATCCACCTCAAGGCCCATCCGACTCAAGGTGATATCGAGCAGCTCCCTGAGATCGGGTTCGTCATCAACTACCAAAGCCCGCATTTCCGTCATCGATTCGCTCGCCATTCAGCTATTCGGTAGAAATCCTATCAGGCCGAGGCCGACTTGACCGGGGCATTTTGCTTGCCGGGAACGTTTTCGGCTTCTGGTCGACGCAACAGAATACGAAAGCATGCGCCGGCATTCGGTACCTGCACATACTCCAGCGGTGCCTGGTTGGCATCGCAAATCTGTCGAGCCAGGTAAAGCCCCAGGCCAGATCCCTGCTTGTGGGTGGTGAAGAATGGTTCAAAAACCTGGGAGCGCTTTTCCAGCGGGATCCCGGGGCCATCATCAATGATGTCAAGCGCCATTTCCCGGTGCCCCCTGATCGGGCTGAGACGCAAAGTGATTGTCGGCGCGCGATCATCGACCCGGGCATGTTTCAGGGCGTTTTCCATCAGATTCCATACCGCCTGGGTCATCTGCCCGGGGTCAATCAGCACCATGGTCGCCGCAGAAGGCGCCTCCAGGCGAACCTTCTCTTCCGGGAGCTTATGGTAGCGCCTGAATTCATTGGTCAGCTTTCGTGCCCAGCTGACCAGGTTGACCGCCTCGATGCGGGCGCGCTCGCGACGTGACAGCTTCAGTACGTTTTCGACGATGTCGTTGACGCGCACCGAGTGGTTGAGGATCATTTTGACCAGTTTTTGATCTGCGCTATGCAGTTGGTCGGACTCCGCCAGCAGCTGGGCGGCATGGCTCATGGCCCCCAGCGGGTTCCGGATTTCGTGGGCGATCGAGGCTGAAAGGCGGGCCAACGAGGCCTGGGCCAGGTCTCTTGCGCGCCTGCTGACCACGGAGGTGTCTTCAAGGAAGATCAGGGTGGCCTCGCTGTTCAGTCCGGGCATGCTGAGCATGCGTGGCACCACCGCCACTTGCGTAGCATGCAAAAGCATGCCTTCGTCCAGAGACTTGCCGGTACGGCGCCATGTCTCCAGGCGCTCGTGCAGCGGTGGGGCGATGACTTTCAGGTTTCGCTCGCTGACCGGGGGATTGCCCAGCAGGTACCATGCAGCCTCGTTCATCTGCCGAATTTTTCCGGCAGCGTCCACCACCAGAACGCCGGAGCGCATTCGGTGGATGATGAGCTCGTTGATGTTTTCCAGATTGGCCAGGTCCGCGCCACGGCGTTCTGCGAGGAGCTGGTATTCGCGGCCCCAGCGGCCCAGCAGGGAACAGCCCAGCGCAGTGACAAAAGCCGCAATCCCGTACAAACCTGCCTGAATCGCCAACGTAGGCGCCGGGCTGATACGGGCGGAAATGGCTGCGTCGATCACCAGGCCGATCGTCACCAGGCTGGCAAAAAGAAGCGCGGTGCGCAGCGGTAGCAGCAGGCCGGCGATGCCAACCGTGAACAACAGCAGAATCACCAGCCCGCTTTCAATGCCGCCGAAGCAGTGCAGGATGATGCTGACGATAATCAGATCGGTAGCCAGCGAAAACGACGCCAGCTCATGCGCCGGCGTGGTCTTGCGGAAATGCACAACCAGGAAGATGCCGGTTGCTCCGGCGTAGGTCAGGGCGGCAGCCTGGGCAAGAAAGGCTTTGTAAGCGGGTACAAGCTCGACGCCAAGCGGGCTGTAGGCAACCACCAACAAGGCCACGGCCAGAATAAGGCGGAATCCATTGAGGTAGTGCAGCGCTCGCCGAACGATCGCGTCATCGGCAACCAGAGAACTGCGTGCCTTCACATGGGCCTCCTTGATAGAGGAATTAAGCGTTTCGCAAACCCGACCGAGGCTGCCACGATTCCCCTGGAATCGTCAAGCTTCAAGCCCGGACAAACAGTATAACTTGCAAACCAGGTTTGATAATTTGGCCAGTCTGTAACAAAATATGCCGGTTATAGTCTCGCTCATTGTCGAGGCGACATCAGCCTTTCTTCACAGACAACCTCCAATTCCAAGGGTTACTCAATGAATTTTCACGAATATCAGGCCAAGGAGCTGTTCGAACAGTATGGCATTCCTGTTCCGCGCGGTGAAGTGGCAACGAGCGGTGATGAGGCCGTAGCGGCCGCCGAGAAGATGGGCGGCAACCAATGGGTGATCAAAGCCCAGGTTCATGCCGGCGGTCGTGGCAAGGCCGGTGGCGTCAAGCTGGTCGACAGTCTGGATGGCGTTCGGGCCGAGGCCGAGCGCATGCTGGCCATGAGCATCGAGACTTATCAGACCGGTGGTCGGGCATTGCCGGTGCACAGCGTGCTGGTTGCAGAGGCCACGGAAATCAAGCAGGAGCTCTACCTGGGTGCGCTGGTTGATCGAGCGCACAAATCCGTGGTTTTCATGGGCTCGGCTGCCGGTGGCGTCGATATCGAGAAAGTCGCTGAGGAGACCCCGGAAAAGATCATTACCGCCGTGGTTGATAACGCCGCAGGCTTCATGCCTTACCAGGCCCGCCAGGTCGGCTTTCAGATGGGCCTGAACGCAAAGCAGGTGCGCCAGCTGACCAAGATCATGGATGGGCTGTACAAGTTGTTCGTCGACAAGGACATCAGCCTGATTGAAGTCAATCCCCTGATTATTGACGACAAGGGTGATCTGATGGCGTTGGATGCCAAGCTGAATGCCGATGAAAATGCGCTTTATCGCCATCCGGAACTCGCCGAGATGCGCGACGAGTCGCAGGAAGATCCAACCGAGCTGGCTGCCAGCAAGCACGAGCTGAACTACGTCACGCTTGACGGCAACATTGCCTGTATGGTCAACGGCGCGGGTCTGGCCATGGCGACCATGGACGTCGTCAAGCTGGCCGGTGGCGAGCCGGCCAACTTTCTCGATGTCGGCGGCGGTACCAATGCCGAGCGAGTCAAGGAGGCTTTCAAGCTCATTCTGTCGGGTGACAACGTCAAGGCCATTCTGGTCAATATCTTCGGTGGCATCGTCCGCTGTGATCTGATTGCAGAAGGCATCATCAATGCGGTCAAGGACATTGACGTCAACGTGCCCGTGGTCGTGCGCCTGGAAGGTACCAACGTCGACGAAGGCAAGAAGCTGCTGGCCGAGAGCGGTTTCGCCATCATTCCCGCCGACGATCTCAACGACGGTGCGCGCAAGGCCGTTGAAGCCGCCGCAGCCGCCTGAAGGAAAAAGCAATGAGTGTATTAGTCAACAAGAAAACCAAGGTCATTACCCAGGGCTTCACCGGCGCCCAGGGCACGTTTCACTCCGAACAGGCAATCGCCTACGGTAGCCGCCTGGTCGGCGGTGTTACGCCGGGCAAGGGTGGTCAGGATCACCTCGGTTTGCCGGTATTCAACACCGTTGATGAAGCGGTTGAGGAAACAGGCGCCGATGCGTCAATGATCTTCGTGCCACCGCCGTTTGCGGCCGATGCCATTCTGGAGGCAGCCGATGCCGGTATTCGCGTCATTGTCTGCATCACCGAAGGTATTCCGGTGCTCGACATGATGCGGGTCAAGGCAGCGCTGGCGGGCTACGAGGACGTCACCCTGATCGGCCCGAACTGCCCCGGTATCATCACACCCGGTGAGTGCAAGATCGGCATTATGCCCGGTCGCATTCACAAGCCTGGCAAGGTCGGTATCGTGTCGCGTTCCGGTACGCTCACCTATGAGGCCGTTTTCCAGACGACCCAGGCCGAGCTCGGTCAGAGCACTTGCATCGGTATTGGCGGCGACCCCATTCACGGTATGAGCTTCGTTGATTGCCTGGCCCTGTTCCAGGAAGACGACGATACTCAGGGCATGATCATGGTAGGCGAGATCGGCGGTTCGGCCGAGGAAGATGCGGCTGAGTTCATCGCTGATCACGTCACCAAGCCCGTGGTCGGTTACATTGCAGGCGTGACCGCCCCGCCCGGAAAGCGCATGGGCCATGCGGGCGCCATCATTTCCGGTGGCAAAGGCACGGCGGAAGCGAAGTACGCGGCACTGGAAGAGGCAGGCGTAACGACCGTTCGTTCGCCCGTGGAGCTCGGTGCTGCCATTGCCGATCGTCTGAAGTAAGGTTTCCGGTTTCGGTCTCCGGTTGCCGGCCGGCCGATTGGGCTTGCCGAACGCCGGAGACGACTCACTCCACACCGGAAGCTGTTTGATGCTGAAGATCGCGCTTGCCCAGGATGATTTCCTGGTTGGACACATTACAGGCAACAGGGATCGCATCCTCGAGCTGATCGAGGAGGCGCGTGATCGAGACGGCGCCGATCTGCTGGTCTTGCCCGAGCTGGCCTTGACAGGATATCCGCCCGAGGACCTGGTCCTGAGACCGGGGTTCATGCGTCGAACCGATGAAACCCTGCATCAGATTGCCGCGGCCGTGCGCGGCATTGATGTGATCGTCGGCCATCCGCGAGCCGACGGGGAGCAGCGATACAACTCCGTCTCGTGGCTGCGCGATGGCCAAATCATCGGCCAGTACGACAAGTGGGACCTGCCAAACTACGCCGTGTTCGACGAGCGGCGCTACTTTGTGCCGGGCAGGGCGCCGCTGGTCGTCGAGGTGGCTGGCGTCAAGGTCGGAGTTCTTATCTGCGAAGACACCTGGACTCCGGAGGCTGCTCGGGCAGCCGCCGATGCCGGCGCCCAGATCATTGTTTCGGCCAACGCCTCCCCCTACTACCAACGCAAGCACGAAGACCGCGCACGCGTGCTGACCGACCGTCACCGCGAGACCGGTCTGCCATTGATCTACCTGAACTGTGTTGGCGGTCAGGATGAGCTGGTTTTTGATGGCCACTCGATGGCCATTGATGGACATGGCAGTCTGTCGCGCCCAGCGCCGTTGTGCGAAGAGACGCTGCTGCGAGTGGATTTTGAACCAGCTACCGGCCAGCTGCATTATCGTGACTGGCGGGAGGGCGAAACTGAAGACCTGCCGGTGGTGTACCGGGTGCTACAGCGCGGCCTGCGCGATTACGCCGTGAAGAACAAGTTTTCTTCCGTGGTTCTGGGCCTGTCAGGCGGCATCGACTCAGCCCTGACTGCCGCCCTGGCGGCCGATGCGCTTGGGCCTGAAAACGTGCTTGCCGTCATGATGCCGTCTCGGCATACCTCCGAGCTGTCGTTGATTCTGGCCACCGAACAGATCGATCAGCTTGGGCTTGCCCAGCATAATATTTCGATTGAACCGGTCTACCAGGCCCTGCAGAAGCAATTGGCCGAGGCTTTTGTCGGCACTCGCGAAAATTTCACTGAGGAAAACCTGCAGGCCAGGGCGCGCGGCAACATCATCATGGCCTTGTCGAACAAATTCGGTCATCTGCCGCTGGCGACCAGCAACAAGAGCGAGTTGGCTACCGGCTATTCAACGATTTATGGCGATATGTGCGGTGGATTCAGCCCGCTCAAGGATTGCCTCAAGCAACTTGTTTATCAGCTCAGTCGCTGGCGCAACACGGTTTCGCCCGCCATTCCTGAGGGCGTGATCAAGCGCCCGCCCTCGGCTGAACTGCGACCTGATCAGCTTGACCAGGACAGCCTGCCCCCTTACGAGATCCTGGATGAGATCATCACCCGATATGTGGAGCAGGATCAGCCGATTTCGGAAATCGTGGACGCCGGCATTGATGAAAAACTGGTTCGGCGCGTGGCCGGCATGGTGCTGGCGGCCGAGTACAAGCGCCGTCAGGGCGCCCCGGGCCCGCGCATTACCCGCAAGGCCTTTGGCCGCGACCGGCGCTATCCAATCACCTCAGGCTGGCGCGACAGCGGTATTGATCGAAGCGAATAGCGTGCCTGGTTAATGGTCGTGTCATTCGTCCTGGCTAACATGCCTGACTGGTTGAACCCGACGTGTCACTTTCGTGCGATTCAAACTGCTTTTGCTTGCAGCGATGCTGTTCGCTGCGCTTGCGCATGCCCAGGAACGGGACCCGACGCGCGATGAGCGCGTGGAGTCCGATGTGGTGCGCTACCTGAACGCCCACCAGACGGTGCCGGTGGTCGTGGTTGTCGGTGGCCGAGTGCGAGATGCCAGGGAGGTCTGGCAAGGCCTGGGACGTCAGATTCGCGGAGTTTATGGCGAAATGGGTCCGCCACCGAACTCGCAAGGTGAGTTTTTCGCCGAGCTTAATCGTTTTGGGCTGATGTTGTTGCTGGGCTATTCGCAGGTAGAAGCCGTCTATCTGACCTTTGAAGCCACTCGCCCCGGCGACGATGACCGGTCGAATCCATAGCTGTCAAACTTCAGCCATGCTGGTTCCACCGGTTACAATCAAGGGGAAAATCAAGGCGGCCATGCATGTTTGCAACCAATTCCAGTCTTTGTGTCTATGCCCGGTTGAATGGCAATGGCTGAGTCCAGCCGGGCGCGCCTGATTCGCGGCGCGGCAGCGCTGCTCAAGGATGCCTTCGAGGACTACAACGCAAGCTTTTCCGACATTACCCGTCGTGCCCGACGTCGCTTTGAGAATGCCGATCGTGCCGGCATGCAGCGCGACGTAATCGCGCGGCTGACCCTGTATGACCGCTCGGCCGACCGGGCCATTGACCGCCTGGAACAGCATCTGAGTGAGCGTCTTTTTTCCAGGACGCTATGGCGCGACATTCGTCGGCTCTATGGTGAACTGATCGAAGATCAGATCGATGCTGAACTGTACAAGACCTTCTTCAATACCGTCACCCGACGTATGTTCAAGACCCGCGGTGTGGATTCGGCCATTGAATTCGTTGCGCTGGACATTGAGCCAACAGACCGCATCACCCATCCCGTGGCACGGCATACCTATTCGGTCAGTGACGATCTGGAACGTGCTTTTGCCCAGATTCTTGACGATCAGGACTTCAGTTTGCCTTACGGTGACCTGGCCGCCGATGCTGCCGCCCTGGCTGAGCGCCTGGGCCAGTCATTTTCCGAACATGGCGAGGCCAGGGTGCTTGCCATCGAGTTGCTCGATACCGTGTTTTACCGTGAGGGCCGCGCGTACCTGGTGGGGCGGGCGATTGGCTCTGGCCGTTATCTGCCCTGTGTCATTGCGCTGCGCCGGGTCGACGATGGAATTCGCGCCGAGGCTTTATTGACCCGGCGCCAGCAGGTCAGCATCCTGTTTGGCTACACCTTCAGCTACTTCCTGGTCGACCTGGAAACCGTAGGCGATGCGGTCGTGTTTTTGCGCACGCTGCTGCCCGACAAGCCTACCGACGAGCTTTATACCGTGCTGGGTCGGGCCAAGCAGGGCAAGACCGAGCGCTACCGGGTGTTTTTCCGGCATTTGCAGGGGTCCAGCAAGGACAACCTGGTCGAGGCCGACGGCGTGCGGGGCCTGGTCATGCTGGTGTTCACCCTGCCAGGCGTGCCGGTGGTGTTCAAACTGATTCGCGACCGCTTCGCCCCAGTCAAGAAGTTTGGTCGCCGGCAGGTGCTGGACCGGTATCGCCTGGTGTTTCGACACGACCGGGTGGGTCGCTTGATTGATGCTCAGGAGTTTCGTGACCTGCGTTTTCCGCTGGCGCGCTTTTCACCCGCGTTGCTGGAAGAGCTGCAAGCCGAGTGCGCGAGAATCATCCAGTTCGACGGAGATTCGCTGGTGATTCGTCACTGCTATGTCGAACGCCGGCTGCGGCCCCTGGATCTCTACGTATCCGAAAACGACGAGGCGACTAGCCGCTCGGCGGTGCTTGACTATGGACAGGCCCTGGTTGACCTGGCCCGATCCAATATCTTTGCCGGTGACCTGTTACTGAAGAATTTCGGTGTAACCCGTTCAGGCCGGGTGATTTTCTACGATTACGATGAGCTGCGGCTGATGTCGGAGTGCCGCTTTCGGCGCCTGCCGCCGTCGCGCGACGATCTGCATGAGTTCAGCGATGAACCGTGGTTTCACGTTGGCGACAACGACGTGTTCCCTGAGCAGTTTCCGCGCTTCATGGGTCTGAGCGAACCCCATCTGGCACTGCTGGAGGAGCGGCACGGCCACGTCTTCGATCCGGCCTGGTGGCAGGATGTGCAGGATCGTCTGAAAGACGGCGGCACGCTGGACGTGCCGCCGTTTGCTTCAGACGCCTTGTTGCAGCGACCCCGTCAGCCGGGTGGCTGAGCAGCAGGTGGTGCGCCGAAGCGATTGCTGTCACTGCTGCCTGGCAGAGCCAGCAAGATCAGCAGAATGATGCCACCGACCACGGGAATGAAGCCGATCAGAATGAACCAACCCGATTTGTCGGTATCGTGAAGTCGCCTGACAGCGGCTGCAATGTAGGGAACGATGGTGCCGAGTACGTAGATGAGGTAAATGATGCCGAAGAAGTTGACTCGGGTGCTGATTGCAAACAGCACGATCAGAATGATGAAATGGATCAAAAAAAACATCCAGAACTCCGGCCGGCCGGCCCGACCCGAGAATTCAGCGTATTTCTTGAGGACTGCAAGATACCAACTCATGCGGTTACTTCCTTGGAAGACTGCTTCCGTTTCGCGTTAACTTGACCCAAATGATCCATGGGACTCGAATTCCCTGCCAGTGTGATGGTACGCGTTTTCCCACCAGACAGGCAACGGGCTTGGACAGCCTGACGTGTTAGCATCTCGGCTGTGTTCCAGTTGGGAGGTCTGATGGCGTCTCCGAAGGCCGTTGTTCGCCTGGATTCCGTGCCCGCCTGGACTATTGCATTCGGCCTGCTGTTTTTGCTGTTGGCATGGGCCAAGACCACCCAGGTCGGGCGGGATGTCGACCTCGCTGTTCTGACTGCCCTGCAATCCGATGGTGACAGTATCGTGCCGCGCGGGCCCGACTGGCTGCTTGAGGCTTTTCGAGATCTGACTGCTCTGGGCAGTCTCAGTGTGCTGGCATAGGGAAGCCTGGTCGGTACCGGATGGTTGCTGCTGCTTGGGCTGTGGCGAGTATGGCTGCTGGCTGTTGCGGGCGTTATCGGCGGAACCGCAGTCAGTTTTGGCCTCAAGCTGTTGTTCAGCAGGCCACGACCTGAACTACTGAGCGAACCGACCCAGGTCTTCACCAGTTCATTCCCCAGCAGCCATGCCATGGCATCTCTGGTTACCTGGCTGGTGGTGGCTTGGGTGATCATGCTGGGCGTCAGGCAACCGGGTTTACGCTGGTTTCTCGGGCTGTCTGCATTGTTTGTCAGCCTGATCGCGGGTTTCAGTCGGGTCTACCTCGGTGTCCACTGGCCAAGTGACGTGCTCGCCGGCTGGGTTGCTGGGTTGGCCTGGTTGGGGGTGTGTGCCTGGTTGGTACAGGGAGCGCTTACGCGCTGGGTTGCCTCCGAGTATCGGGCTCTGGACAGGGCCGGGTAGCTTGCGATGGGTGTGGTTTCCGCCACAGGTCGTTCCCTGGTCGACATGCTGGCCAGAACCGGATATGTTGCCAAGGGCTTGGTTTACTTGGCGGTGGGTGTGCTTTCCCTGATGGCCTTGATGGGCTTTGCCGAGGGCCGTGTTACCGGGGTTGGAGGAGCCATTCATGTGATGGGACGAAACATGCCCGGTCGCTGGGGTTTCGGCCTGCTTGCCTTCGGTTTGGCTGCCCATGTGTTTTGGCGGTTTTATCAAGCTGTTCTCGACCCGGCGGAGAAAGGCCACGGCTGGCGTGCATTGATCCAGCGTGGTGGTTTCCTGGTTAGCGCCGGTGTCTACCTGTCGCTGGTGATGGTGACCCTGAGCGCAGTTACCGGTCTGGCCAGCAGTCCGGAGTCGTCAACCGATGCTGCCGAGCGCGTTCTGACCTGGCCCGGCGGTCGTGTTCTGGTTGGCCTGGTCGGTCTTGCAGTGGTCGGTGTGGGTGTATACCAGTGCTGGCGTGCACTGACCCAGCCTTTTCGTGAACGCTGGCTGGCCGTCGAAGGCTTACCTGCAGTGAAAGCAGTGCTGGCCTGGATCGGCAGCCTGGGCATTGGGATGCGTGCCATACTTTTTTTGTTCCTGGGCTGGACTTTGCTGCGCGCCGGTTGGTTTGCCAGCAGCGATGAGATGGCCGATGTTGCAACCAGCCTGTGGCGGCTGCTGGAAAGTGATCAGTACGGGCAACTGATGCTGGCAATCGTCGCCTGCGGATTGTCAATGTATGGCGTATATTGCTTCAGCAACGCAGCCCTGCGAAAAATCGAAGCCTGAGCCTCATGAAAAGCTTGCTAGTAACCAATCCCGGCAGTCGTTGCGGTGACAAAGGCATCGAAGAGATAGAGGCTCGCCTGCAGCGCTGGGGCGAGCTTGTCAGGGTCAACCCCGAACAACCGGAGGACTTGCCGGAAGCCATCTTGGAGCACGGCAAGCAGGTTGATCAGATCATCCTCGGCGGCGGCGATGGTACCGTGAACCTGGCCCTTGATGCGTTGCTGGAGGTTGATCGACCGTTGGGCTTGTTGCCCATGGGAACGGCCAATGACCTGGCCAGGTCGCTGAACATTCCTGATGATCTGGAGCAAGCGTTGAATATCGTGCTACGCGGACATCAGCGTCGGATCGATATTGCTTTTGCCAACGATGTCAGCTTCATCAATGCCATTGGCATGGGTCTCGGTCCGCAAATGACCCGGGAAATGGATAGCGAAACCAAGGCTCAGTTCGGCGTGGTCGCGTATCTGGTCGGCATCGTCCGGGCTTTTCACAAGCAGCGCGGTTTCGCTGCGCAAGTGGACGGCGGAAGTTGTAGATTTGACGGCCGGTTCCTTCAGATCACCGTCGCCAACGGCATCCACTACGGCGGCGGCATGACCGTGGCCGAAGATGCCAAGATAGATGACGGTTTGCTGGATGTGCTGCTGGTGCCCGAACAGAGCCGGCTTGCCTTGCTGGCCAGCGCGCTCAGATTCCGCCTTGGGCAGACTCGTGACGCGGACAATCTGGTTCATCGGCGCTGCAAGGCTCTCAGAATCGAGACCGATCCCCCGCTTGCAATAACCGCTGACGGCGAATTTCTGGCAGAAACACCCGTGGAGTGCAAAGTGCGCAGACACGCGCTGGCGGTCTACACTCCGGAGTAAGGATTGCTATTGCAAGGAAGGCCACTATGTCTCTGATGATGTCCGACGAACACGCCGCTTTGCTGGAAGCGGGTCGCCTCAGCCGGTCGCTTGGTTTCCGCTACCAGCAGGCGAGGGAAGAATTGCTCGAGCCCGGTGAGCTGGCGCAACGGCTCGAAAAAAGACAGCATGCGCATCATCAGGCTCAGACCCGGCTGGATGATCTCGCCCGGCAGCTGGAGCTGCTGCCGCGGCAGGCTGACGATGAATTGACCGACCTGCGTCGGCTCGGCGACTGGGTGCTCAGTGCCCTGGATGATGCAGTTCAGCAGAAGTTGCTCAATCAGTTCATCAAGGAAGAACGCGACTTCCTTGAGCAACTTGATTGTGCTGCGGGTGACCGAAACCTCACCGACCCCCTCGGCGAGCTGATCGAGTCAACCCGTCAATTCATCGAAGCTACGCAATCAAACGACAAGTAGCCAGCATCAAACCCGGCAAGCAAACGCCTTGCCGGGTAGCTCTGTCTGCTGCTCAGGCCAGCGCCTCGCGAATTCTGTCGACAGCCTTTTTCAGGGTGTCCAGATCGCAGGCAAACGACAGCCGTAGATGCCCCGGGCCGCCGAAGGCCGTGCCGGGCACGGTGGCGACCCCGGCTTTTTCGAGCAAATGCTCGGCCAGGGCCAGATCATCGGTCAGCCCCAATCGCTCGATGGCTTCGGAGAAGTCGGCAAACACGTAAAAAGCGCCCTGGCCAGGGGCACAGTTCACGCCCTCGATTTCGTTCAGGGCCGGTACCAGCCAGTCGTGGCGCTGGCGAAATGCCTTGCCCATCTCGGCCACGCAGCTCTGGTCGCCGTTCAGGGCGGCAACCGCGGCCGCCTGGGCAATAGAGCAGGGGTTGGATGTGCTCTGGCCCTGGATCTTGCGCATCTCCTTGATCAACTCGGCCGGTCCGGCTGCATAGCCGATCCGCCAGCCGGTCATCGCATAGGCCTTGGAGACACCGTTGACCACCACGCAGCGGTCTTTCAGCGCGGGCACGACCTGGGGCAGGGTGTGGAACGGATCATCGCCCCACCAGATATGCTCGTAAATGTCATCGGTGCAGATCAGGATGCGGGGGTGCTCCAGCAGCACCTCGCCCAGCTCGGCCAGCTGGCGGCGGCTGTAGCCGCGTCCGGTGGGGTTGGAAGGGGCATTGAAGATCAAAAGCCGGGTTTGCTCGGTGATCGAGGCTTCCAGCTGGGACGGGGTGATCAGGTAGCCGGTCTTGTCATTGGTGTTGAGGATGACCGGGTCGGCATCCGCCAGGCGCACCATGTCCGGGTAGGAAACCCAGTAGGGTGCCGGTATCAGTACCTCGTCGCCGTCGTTGAGCAGGGCCAGCAGCAGGTTGAAGATCGATTGCTTGGCGCCGCTGGAAACCAGGATCTGACTGGCCTCGTAGTCCAGCGAGTTGTCCCGGGCCAGTTTGGCGATGATGGCCTGCTTCAGCGCGGGCGTTCCATCCACGGCGGTGTAGCGCGTCTGACCGTCGTGGATGGCGTCAATCGCTGCCTGACAGATATGCGCTGGGGTACCGAAATCCGGCTCGCCCATGCTCAGGGAAATGATCGATTTGCCCTGGGCCTTGAGCTCGGCGGCTTTCATGCTCATGGCGATGGTCGCCGACGGCTTGACCTGGGCAACGCGGCTCGACATTCGAATAGTCAATGAAGTTCTCCCAACTGCTTTTTCTACATATGCCGCGGTCGCAATGACACGTCGGTGCGATAATTATACGATGACACGTCGTCGCTTCTGCATGGCATCCAGCTACGAGCCCGCCGGTGACCAGCCAGAGGCCATCAACGCCCTGGTCAAGGGACTGGATGCGGGCCATTCTCATTTGACCCTGCTCGGGGTGACCGGGTCCGGCAAAACCTTCACCATGGCCAACGTGATTGAGCGCCTGCAGCGCCCGGCCCTGGTCATGGCGCCGAACAAGACCCTGGCCGCGCAGCTGTACGGCGAGTTCAAGGCCTTCTTCCCCGACAATGCGGTCGAATACTTCGTCAGCTACTACGACTACTATCAGCCCGAGGCCTACGTACCCTCCACCGATACGTTCATCGAGAAAGATGCCTCGATCAACGAGCACATCGAGCAGATGCGCCTGTCGGCCACCAAGGCCTTGCTGGAGCGGCCCGATGCATTGATCGTGGCCACGGTGTCGGCCATTTACGGCCTCGGCGACCCCAGTTCTTTCCTCAAAATGACCCTGCCCCTGCAAGTGGGCGCCCCCATGGGCCAGCGCGAAATTCTCCGACGCCTGGCTGAAATGCAGTACTCGCGCAATGACTTCGAGCTGCGGCGCGGCACCTACCGGGTGCGCGGCGAGGTGATCGACCTGTTTCCGGGTGACTCCGAGATGGAGGCGGTGCGGGTAGAGCTGTTTGATGATGAGATCGAGCGGATCAGTCAGTTCGACCCGCTGACCGGCGAAATTCACACCAAGCTCGACGAGCTAACCATTTTCCCCAAGACCCACTACGTGACCCCGCGCCAGGTCGTGCTCGACGCGATCGAGGCGATCAAGGCCGAACTCAAGGAGCGTCTGGCTCAGCTGGAGGGCTCGGGCAAGCTGTTGGAAGCACAGCGGATCAAGCAGCGCACCCAGTTCGACATCGAAATGATGTTGGAGCTGGGGTACTGCCAGGGTATCGAAAATTACTCCCGCCATCTGACCGGTCGCCAGCCCGGCGAGCCGCCGCCAACCCTGTTCGACTATCTGCCGCGCGATGCCATTCTGATCGCCGACGAGTCGCATGTGACCATTCCGCAGATCGGCGGCATGTACCGCGGCGACCGGGCACGCAAGCAAACCCTGGTCGAATTCGGCTTTCGCCTGCCCTCGGCGCTGGACAATCGTCCGTTGCGCTTTGAAGAGTTCGAAGAGCGCGCCCCACAGATGGTGCTGGTTTCGGCGACCCCCAGGCCCTGGGAGCTTGAGAGATCTGCGCTGGTCGCCGAGCAGGTGGTGCGCCCGACCGGATTGATTGATCCGGAAGTGGAGGTGCGGCCTGTTTCGACTCAGGTCGATGATTTGCTGTCGGAAATTTCCGACCGGGTCGGGCAGGGTGACCGCGTGCTGGTCACCACGCTGACCAAGCGCATGGCCGAGAACCTGACCGAGTACTTGAGCGAGCACGACGTGCGGGTGCGCTACCTGCACTCGGATATCGATACCGTTGAGCGCGTTGAGATCATTCGCGACCTGCGCCTGGGTGCCTTTGATGTGCTGGTCGGCATCAACCTGCTGCGTGAAGGCCTGGACATGCCGGAGGTGTCGCTGGTGGCGATACTGGATGCCGACAAGGAAGGCTTTCTGCGCTCTGAAGGCTCATTGATCCAGACCATCGGCCGTGCGGCGCGCAACGTTCGCGGCAAGGCAATTTTGTATGCCGACAAGGTCACCGACTCGATGCGCCGGGCGATCGAGGAAACCGAGCGGCGCCGGACCAAGCAGGTTGCCCACAACGCGGCTCATGGCATCACCCCGCAGACCATTGTCAAGAA
>SKQI01000107.1 GCA_007119095.1 Wenzhouxiangella sp.
CACCAATCAAGTTCATCACAGTGGCTTCGTTGGCACGCGGACGGCGTTTGTCGATGATCGCCAGATCTGCATCCAGACGCTTGGCAATGGCGCGGGCACGCACTACCCCACCAACGTCGGGCGAAACCACGATAATCTCATCGGACGTATAGTGCTTCCAGATATCGGCCAGAGTCAGCGGCGAGGCATAGACATTATCGACTGGCACATCGAAAAAGCCCTGGATCTGGTCGGCGTGCAGGTCAACGGTCACGACCCGATCGGTGCCGACGACGCTGATCATGCGGGCAGCCACTTTGGCCGTGATCGGCACGCGTGAGGAGCGCGGCCGACGGTCCTGGCGGGCGTAGCCGAAGTAGGGAATGATGGCGGTAACCCGTGAAGCCGATGCCCGCTTCAAGGCATCGATCATGACCAGCATTTCCATGAAATTCTCGGCGGCGGGATGACAGGTCGGCTGAACCAGGTAGACGTCGCGACCACGCACGTTTTCCATGATTTCGACCATCACTTCGCCGTCACTGAAGCGACCGACATTCGCTCTGCCCATGGGCACACCAAGGGCTTCAGCAATTGACTGGGCGAGCTCCGGATTGGCGGTTCCGGAAAAGACCATCAGGGATGACTGAGTCACGGGCACCTGATCCGCTGGTAGTGGCGTGGGCTAGGGAAAATGGCAGGGACGGCAGGACTCGAACCTGCGAATGCGGGGATCAAAACCCCGTGCCTTAACCAACTTGGCGACGTCCCTGCAGAAACTTTCCGCTTGGTAAGCAAGCCTTGATGTTTCCGGCTTGCCGAGTTTCAGGGCGGCATTATAACGATTTTGAAACCTGTTGGGTTCCCAGTTGCCAGTCTCGAAGCACGACTCGGACGCGATAATCACCACTGACTGCTTGGAGTCGACTTGGCATCAATGCCTCGGGGCCCGCATCGAAACGCTGGTAGTCCATTTGCCAAGGGTCGCTTTCGACCCGGGTCAGAGAACCATCGCTGGCGTAGCTGATGACTGCGTCACTGTCCGGAGGTGGCAGACCGCGAATCCACCAGGCCATGGATTGGACCGGCACAGGCCACCCCACCGCGGCTTCGACCAGGGGGTCGGGGTCCATCGCCCACATGCGCTCGATTCCGCTGCCCTCCAGCAAGGCGCCGCTAGGGCCAAAGCTCAGGCGCCATTGCCGTCCACCAGCGACGGTGCGGAGCTGCACTTCATGATTGGCCCCATCCGCCTGCCAGTCAAACGCCAACGATCCCCCGCGGCTACCATCCGACAAGGCCATCCGACCGCTGACCGACCATTGCTCGTGCCTGGAAAACAAGGCTTCACGCTCGGCCAGCCAGGCGCCGGCATCACGCTGCTCACGCACGGCACAGCCGGTCACCATGACGGTGCAAACCACCACCATCAACGCACAAGTAGGCGCGGCTCGCATTGAAGTGCACTCCTTGGGTCGTTCATTCACTCCAGCAGGCCCAGGCGTTCCAGTGTGTCGTGCAGGTAAACGTCGTCCGGAAAACGTTCGCGGGCATCGATCAACACCTCAGTTGCCTCGTCTCGACGGCCCAATGACCAAAGCACTTCGCCGACATGGGCCGCAATTTCGGGATTGTCTTCGCCGGCCAGCGCCTGTTCCAGATAGGGCAGCGCTTTTTCCGGTTGCCCGAGCCGGAAATATACCCAACCCATGGAATCGAGGATGGCAGGGGAATCCGGCTCCAGATTCAGGGCTCGGCGAATCAAACGATAAGCCTCTTCATGCCGATCCGTTCGATCAGTCAACGTGTAACCAAGCGCGTTAAGGGCCATGGCATTGTCGTCATCAATCTGCAGAATGCGGCGAAAATCCTGCTCTGCCAGTTCCAGATCATCAATAGCGACAGCGCAAATGCCGCGGGTGTAAAGCAAGGCAACGCTATCTGGCCGCTGTCGGAGCGCGGCCGTCAACAAGTCCACCGCCTCATCGGCGCGACCTGCCACTCGCAACAGGTCGGCTTCGATCAGCCATGCCTGCTCCATCAGCTCCTCGTTACCGGACAGTGCCACCGCATTGAGAAGGTCACGGGCACGCTCCAGATTGCCACGATCACCCTCAATGATGGCGCGACGCAATCGTGCGCGGTCCGCGTATCGACCGCTTTCCACCAATGCATACCAGCTCAAGGCCTGCTCTGGCTTTTCCAGCAGCTCGGCCAGGAAACCGGTCAGGAAGGCATGCTGGGCGACATCCTCAACCGGATCCAGCGCCGCCAGGCGTTCCCAGCTCACAAGCGCCTGCTCATTCTGCCCGGCCTGGACCTGGTAGGTGCCTATTGTGTAGAGCAGATCAGTGTCCTCAGGCAACTCTTTCAGCAGATCAATGGCCTCTTCCAGGCGGTCCAACTGACGCAACACTTCCGACATGGACAGCGCCAGACTGCCATCGTCCGGGTCAATAGTTCGGGCTCTCTGATAGTGGCCAAGCGCGAGCTCCATCTCGTCTGCAGCCGTCGCCAGTTGCGCGGCCCACACCCATCGCTGTGCGTCTTCACCTCGCTCAGCAGCACGAGCGGCGAGCGAAAGCGCCTGTTCAACCTCACCTAGCTGCCAAAGCAGCAGGCTACGCTGCTCAAGAATCAAAGCCGGGTCCTGTTCCTGACCCGATGATTCAATGACCTTCTCCATCACCGCCAGCGCATCCTGGTCGCGCTCAGTGGCCGCAAGCAGCATCACCACCTCACGCCAGGCTGCCCGAGCGCCATCACGCTCTGCAATTCGGCCGCTGAGCACACTGGCCGCCTGATCGATTTCGCCAAGGTTGACCAGCCCCAGGGCCAGGAACCGCCCCGGAGCGGAGTCGGCGGGCGCCAGCTCCTGCCAGCGCTGTGCGCCATCGACCACTGCCGGCCAGTCTTCCAGGTTGATCGCCATACCCACGACTTGCCGGGCCAGGTCCGGATCCGTACCCAACCGGGCCGCTTCGAGCTGGTGCTCAAGCGCTGCCTCGAAATCACCCACCCGGACCAGCCTTTCGGCGGCAAGCACGTGAAACAGGAGATCCGCATCCAGGTCACCGTCAGCCAACGGCGCTGTGACAAAGGTATCGGTATCCTCAGCGGAGGTATGATCCTCGGTTGTTGCCGGCCTGCCCTCGGCATCGCCCGACGGATAGCGCTCGGGTTCGACCTCCGGCCCGGCAGCGCAGGCTGCGACAAGCAGTGCAGCAGCGAATACGATCAGAAACTTGCGCAGATCTGCTCTGCATACGAAAATGGGCAGTTTGTCCTTGAAATTGTCTTGCATGTCACTTTTCGCCTTGGGAATCAGCCATCAGACCGCTCCGATCAGAATTCGGGAGCGCCTGGCCTTTGCGGCTGAAAAGATACCCGAGGCTCTTTCCAGCCTCGCCGGGGTGCCCGGTGTGGACGGCTGCGCCATTGTCAGCACCTGCAATCGTACCGAGCTGTACCTGTCTGGTCGACAGACTATCACGCGCACTGCATCTGAATGGCTGCACACTTGGCACGGTCTTTCGCCTGGCCAGTTCCGGGAGCATCTCTACCAGCTGGAGCAATCTGCCTGCATGTTCCACCTCGTGAAGGTGATTTCCGGCGCCGATTCAATGATCATCGGAGAACCTCAGGTCGCCGGCCAGGTAAAACAAGCCTGGCAGAGTGCGCACAATCAGCAGGTTCTCGACAGTCGCCTGGATAGAATGTTCCAGCATGCCTTCGCCGGCGCAAAGCGAGTTCGTTCGCAAACCGGGATCGGGCGCGATCCGGTCACCCTGCCGTTTGCATCGCTGCGCCTGGCGCACCAGATTTTCGGGTCTCTGGGCAGTCTGCGCGCCCTGCTGATCGGCGCCGGCGAAATGATCGAGGACTGCGCGACTCACTTCAGCCAGTCCGGCCTGGCCGATATCAGCATCGCCAATCGCAATCCCGACCGCGCGATTGCGTTGGCCAACCGGTTCGAGGCCCAGGGCCACGGCCTGGATCAGCTCGACAAGCTGCTTCCCGAGCACGACATCGTGATTGCCTGCACGTCCAGCCCGACTGCGATTCTTGACAAAGCGATGTTCAAGGCAGCGCTCTCCCGACGTCGGAGACGACCGATTTTCGCCCTGGACCTGTCAGTGCCACGCAACATTGCCGCCGATGCCAACGAACTGGAAGACGTGTTTCTTTACACCATCGATGATCTGCATGCGATTATCGAAAACAATCAGCAAAAGCGTACCGAGGCCTTGCAGCAAGCGATCGACATTATCGAATCGGAAGTCCAGGCTTTTGAACGATGGCTGCGGCTGCAGGACACCAGCACGACGCTGCGCGGCCTGCGCCGGCGCGCCCAGGCCGAGCGCGACGCCCTGCTGGCCCAGGCCCGCGCCCAGCTTGAGGCCGGACATGATCCGGACGATGTGATTCAACGGCTCAGCCACCGGCTGGTCAACCGCCTGCTGCACGGGCCCAGCATCCGCCTGCGCCAGGCCGCCGAAAGCGCCGATGAAGCCTTGCTGGAAGCGGCCCGCTACTACTTTTTGGATAATCAGGAATGAATACCGGGATCCGTCATCGGCTGGAACAGGCCGACGAACGTTTTGAAGAACTGTCACGCTTGCTGGCCGACCCGGATGTCATCGGCAAGCGCGATCAGTTTCAGTCGCTGTCACGCGAATACGGCGAGCTGGAGCCCATCATCCGGATATGGAATGCTTACCGTACTGCAGAAATAGCGCGCACCGAAACCAGCGAGCTGGCAAGACAGGAAGATGCCGAGATGCGCGAGATGGCCGAGGAAGAGCTCGGCCAACTTGATGAGGAGCTGGAGCGCCTGCAGCTGGAGCTGCAACGCATGCTGCTGCCGCGCGACCCGAACGATGAGCGCAATATCTTCCTGGAAATCAGAGCCGGCACGGGTGGCCAGGAGGCGGGTATCTTCGCCGGTGACCTGCTGCGCATGTACAGCCGCTATGCCGAGCGTCGCGGCTGGCAGGTCGAGATCATGTCAGCGCATGACAACGATGCCGGAGGCTATCGCGAAGTCATCGCCCGGATCATCGGTCGCGGCGCTTATTCAAGGCTGAAATTCGAATCCGGCGCCCATCGCGTCCAGCGCATTCCGGCCACCGAGTCCCAGGGTCGCATTCATACCTCGGCCTGTACCGTCGCCATCCTGCCCGAGATCGAGGCGGTCGACGAGATCGACATCAACCCGAATGATCTGCGCATCGACACCTATCGCTCTTCGGGTGCCGGCGGTCAGCACGTCAACACCACCGATTCAGCGATTCGTATCACCCACCTGCCCAGCGGCATCGTTGTCGAGTGTCAGGACGAACGTTCGCAGCACAAGAACAAGGCCCGCGCCATGAGCCTGCTCAGCGCCCGCCTGCTCGAGGCCGAACAGGAGCAGCAACGCAGCCAGCGCGCGGCCGACCGCAAGCTGCAGGTTGGCTCCGGCGACCGCTCGGAGCGGATCCGAACCTACAATTTCCCCCAGGGCCGGGTCACCGACCATCGCATTGGCCTGACCCTGTATGATCTGGATAACATCATCGACGGCGATCTGGAGCCGGTGCTGACTCCCCTGCTCGAAGCCCACCAGGCCGAACTGCTGGCCGAAATGAGCCAATGAAACTTTACCAATGAGTCTTGCCACCCTGAATATCCAGACCGACGGTCGCGGACTGTACGAC
>SKQI01000208.1 GCA_007119095.1 Wenzhouxiangella sp.
CAGTGACACATTCAGTGACTGGATGCTCGACCTGGATCCGGGTATTCATCTCGATAAAGTAGAACTCGCCGTTCTCGTACAGGAACTCGAAAGTGCCCGCGCCCAGGTAGCCGATGCGGCGACAGGCGTCGGTACAGATTTTCCCGATGCGCTCGCGCTCCTGAGCGCTGATGCCCGGGGCCGGGGCCTCCTCGATCACCTTCTGGTGGCGGCGCTGCATGGAACAGTCGCGCTCCCCAAGATGGACGGCATTGCCGTGGCTGTCGGCCAGCACCTGGATCTCGACGTGACGCGGATTGGTCAGGTACTTTTCCATGTATACGGTCGAATCGCCAAACCCGCTTTTGGCCTCCTGGCGGGTCAGGCTGATCGACTTGGCCAGATCCTCCGCCTTCTCCACTACCCGCATGCCGCGCCCACCGCCGCCGGCAGCGGCCTTGATCAGCACCGGATAGCCAATCTCCGAGGCCAGGCGGGCAGAGCGGCGATCATCGTCGTCCAGCGGACCGTTGGAACCCGGCACGCACGGCACACCGGCCTGCCGCATGGCATTGATTGCTGAAACCTTGTCGCCCATCAGTCGGATGGTTTCGGCCCTGGGTCCGATAAAGGTAAAGCCGGATTCCTCGACACGCTCGGCGAAGTCGGCGTTCTCGGCCAGGAAGCCGTAGCCAGGATGCACGGCCTCGGCATCGGTCACCTCCATGGCCGCAATGATGGCGGGCACGTTGAGGTAGCTCAGGTTGGCCGGGGCGGGGCCGATACACACCGACTCATCGGCCATGCCGACGTGCTTGAGGTTGCGGTCAACCGTGGAGTGGACAGCTACGGTACGGATATCCATCGCTTCGCAGGCACGCTGGATGCGCAGGGCAATCTCGCCGCGATTGGCAATCAGAATCTTCTTGAATGGGGCCATGGTCAGCCCTTCTTGATCACGAATAGTGGCTCATCGAACTCCACCGGCTGCCCATCTTCGACCAGAACAGCGACGACCTTGCCGGAAAACTCCGCCTCGATCTGGTTGAACATTTTCATCGCTTCGATCAGACAAAGGGTGTCACCGCTGGACACGCTGGCGCCGAGTTTGACGAATGGCGGTGAGTCGGGATTCGGTGCCGAATAGAAGGTGCCGACCATGGGGGAGCGCACGACCTCGCCATCGGGCAGTTCGTCTCCGACATCCGGGGCAGCGTCCTGGGCCGGTCCGGCGGCTGCTGCAACGGGCACAGCCGTGGCCGCCGGTGCGGGTGCCGTGGTCGGTACGTGCACAGTTTGCGCCGCTGGCTGCGGATGATGGCGTATCAGACGTACCGATTCTTCGCCCTCGTGAATTTCGATTTCGGCGAGCTGGGATTCTTCCAGCCGCTCGATCAGTTTTTTTATTTTTCTCAGATCCATGTTCAGTTTTTTCTCGAAGCGTCGATTTTGTTGATGATTGCCTGCAGACCCAGCAGGTAGGAATCGGGGCCGAATCCGCAAATTTTGCCAACCGCCAGATCGGAAAAATAGGAGTGGTGCCGAAACGGTTCCCGGCTATCGGGGTTGCTGAGATGAACCTCGACAAAGGGCAGGCCCACGGCAGCCAGCGCATCGCGGATGGCAACCGAGGTGTGGGTAAAGGCCGCCGGGTTGATCAGGATCCACCCGGTACCGTCGTCGGCCGCCTGCTGGATGCGATCGACCAGCTCGTGCTCGGCATTGGACTGGAAGCAGGCAAGCTCCACGTTGCAGCTGGCCGCAAAACGCGCCATCTGGGCATTGATCTGCTCAAGCGTGACCGTACCGTAGATATCCGGCTCGCGGCTGCCCAGCAAGTTCAGATTGGGACCGTGCAGAACCAGAACGGCGACCATGGCGGTTTTTGCCCTCAAAAATCAGGCAGTGTGCCCCAGTCGGCTGTAAATGTCCACACGTTCGGCGACGTACGGTTGCAGTTTGCCGAAATTGGCCTATTGGATTGTTGAAATAAGTAGCTTCTCGAAAGGCGAAAGAAACTTTTTTTGAGGCGGACTCTGGTGGCCGTCCTTGGGCGGGGAATTTCGCTGAAGGCCTCGCCACCGCGTCGAACTGAAGCGGAATTCACCGCCCAAGGACGGCCTTCAGCCTGATCGAAGCCTCATTACGATCAAAGCCACTCCTCAAGAACCGGGCTAAGCTCATCAGCAGTGACTTCACCCAGATGCTGCCAGCGAATGATGCCATCGCGATCGACCAGCACCGTATAGGGCAGGGCGCCGGCACTGTTGCCCCAGGCACGCTGGGTGTTGAGTACGTCGGCCGCGCCAATCAGGATGGGATAGCTGATGCCCAGCTCCTCAACGAAATCGCGCACCGGCCCCGGGTCATCGATGGCGATGCCGATGACAACCAGCTCGCCATCGCGCTCCAGGCTGACATCCTGCAGCAGGGGCATTTCTCGGCGGCAGGGTGCACACCAGGTCGCCCAGAAATTGACCAGCATGGCCTGGCCATCAAAATCCTCGGTGGTCACCCAATCACCATTCAGGCTGCCGTGCCGGAAAGGCGGCCTTGGGTCGCCGACGCCCGCGCCGTTGACTCCGACCGGAGGTGGTTCCGGGCGACTGAGCAAGGCCAGGCCAACGCCGGCAGCCAGTCCAAAAACAGCGACAACAACAAATAAAAGGATCGTTCGCGACATCAGCCGGCCTCGTCAAGCAGGGTCAGGAAACGGGCCGGGGCCAGGAAGCCGAAGCTGCGCAGGTGGCCCAGCTCCTCGCCATCGCGAAAAAACAGATAGGCGGGCGGTCCGATCAGGCCAAAGTGAGAAAGTATTTCCTGGTGGTCACTGGTGTAATCGGTGACATCAATCTTGATCAGCTCGAAGTCGCGCATCCGTGCCGCTACTTGGGGGTCCGGAAAGGTCCGCCGTTCCATTCGCACGCAGTCCACGCACCAGTCGGCGTAGAAATCCAGAAACACCGGCTGGCGGGCCGATGCGATCTGCGTCTGTAACTCGGCGAGCGAATCAATGCGGCGAAACTCGGGCTGGCTTTCAACGCCCGCGACCGGTCCGCCGCGCAGGTGATGCAAGGGGCGCAGCCAGTCATTGCCGCCGGACAAGGCGCCGATCAGCTGAATCGCACCAACAATCAGCAGAATCAGGCCCAGGCCCTGCCACAGCTTGCGCCAGCCGGAAGCGTCCAGCGGCAGACGGGCCAATGCGCCGAGGTAAACAGCGCTGGCAATTGCCAGGCTGCCCCACAACAGCATGGTCATCGCCGGCGGAATGACGCGCTCCAGCATCCAGATTGCCAGCGCCAGCAGGCCAACGCCGAACACGGCCTTGACGGCGTTCATCCAGGCCCCGGCGCGCGGCAACAGGCGTCCGGCCGACGTGCCCCAGATGATCAAGGGGATGCCCATGCCCATGGCCATGGCAAACAGGGCTGCCCCGCCGAGCACGGCATCGCCGGTCTGGCCGATGTAAATCAGCGCGCCCATCAGGGCCGGCGCTACGCAGGGGCCGACCACCAGGGCTGACAACGCACCCATGATGGCCGCCCCGATCAAGGTGCCACCCTCGGCCCGGTTGGACCATTCATTCAAGCGGGTCTGCCAGCTGGAGGGAAGCTGCAGTTCATAGAACCCGAACATGGCCAGCGATAGAAGCACGAACAGGCCGGCAAAGCTGCTCAGCACCACTGGGTGCTGGAATACTGCCTGCAGGTTCTGGCCGAACATCCCGGCAATCACGCCGAATGCGGTGTAAACGAGGGCCATGGCCAGCACGTAGACCAGCGACAGTCGGAAAGCGCGCCAGGTGGTGATTTTGTCGCCTTCGCCGGCAATCAGGCCGGACAGGATCGGCACCATCGGAAACACGCAAGGGGTGAATGCCAGCAGGATGCCGGCCAGCAAAAACAGGCTCAGTGCTAGCACAGGCGTGCCCGACAAGGCCTGGGCCAGGCGGTCTTGCTCGGCCACAGGGCGCGCGGGATCAACCGCGGCCGGGACAGCTTCCATCCGGATATCGCGATCAATGGCCGGCAGGTCAACGGTCAGGCTGCGGGTCATCGGCGGGTAGCAGATGCCATTTTCCCAGCAGCCCTGGAAATCAGCGCTCAGGTTGATCGTTCGGGCCGGACCTGCCGGGATGGCCAGGTGCACTGGGATCTCGACCTCGCCGTAGTAAACCTCGGTGTCGCCGAAAAACTCGTCGCGATGGGGCACTGCCTGCGGCAGATCGACCCGCACAACGCTGATTTCAGGGTCATCGATACCGAAGTCGAAGGCGTGCTTGTAAAGGTAGTAATCCGGCTGGGCGACAAAGCGAACCAGGATCGACCCGTCACTGCCGGCAATGGCCTCGAAGGAAAATGCCTCGTCGGCCGCCAGGGCCGTCGGGTCTGCTGTCAGCAGCCGGCTGCCCTGGCGCGGACCTGAACCGAGCAGACCGTCGAGACCTGTGGCCGGAGCCGCGGTCAGCGCGGGCAGGGTAACGGCGACGTTCTCGAAATGCGGCGGATAGCAAACGCCAAGGTCCGCGCATCCCTGCGAGCGAACGCGCAGCTCTGCATGGCCGTCGGCCGGGCGGTCGATGACCGGTATCCGAACAATGACCTCATTGCGGTAAGTTTCAGTTTCGCCGAAAAACTCGTCTACGGTTTTTTCGCCGCTCGGGATCAGGGGCTCTCCAAGCACCAAGCCCTCGTTCTCGGCATTGATCCGAAAAGCGTGGCGATACAGGTAATAGCCATCCGCAATCTGCCAGCGCAGGACAATATGCGCTTCCTCGGCCTGGGCTTCCAGTGCAAAGGCATCTTCGACCGGCAGCAAGTCATCCGGGCTGATCTGGGCGTGGCCCGGCACCCATAAAAACAGCAGCAAAATCAGGAGGCTGAATTTAGTCATTGTCGGTCCAGTCTTGTGCCCAGGCGAAGTAGGCCGGCATGCCGTCAGCTACCGGCAGGGCCAGCACTTCGGGAACGTCGTAGGGATGAATTTCAGCCAAGGTCGACTTGAGCGCTTCCAGACGTTGTGGGGAGGTCTTGATCAACAACGGGATTTCCTCTGCGGTCTCGATCTTCTGCTGCCAGGGGTAGACGCTGGTTACCGGCGCGCCAATGCTGACACAGGCCGCCAGACGAGCTTCGACCAGCGCGCGCGCCAGGTGTTCCGCCTGGTCACGGGTTTCGACGGTGGTCACCACCGCCCAGAGTTGTACATCGTCCACAGCATGGTTCCGCAGCAGTTTACCTAGCCGGCCATTGTAGACCACCCAATGCGGTGTCCCCGCCAACGCGCTGGCCCGCGATTCATGCACCAGCCCGGTGACTTCCTCCTTGCCCCATCCTCAAAAGCCTCACCCTGAGCCCTTGAAAAGCCTTGTGCAGGTCTCCATTTGGCATTGCGTATCGGCGCTGCCCGGTTCAAGTTCGCCTTTGCGAGCTTGATGCCCGGTTTGCGCCCGAGAACGCAAGTGACGCCGATCGGCGAAATTGAACGCCGGCGGCAGAATTTAGGACCTAAACATTTAACGAGTTGATCAGGGAGATATACCCATGAAACTGCGTCCCTTGCATGACCGCGTCATTGTCAAGCGCGTTGAAGAAGAACGCACCAGCCCGGGCGGCATCG
>SKQI01000263.1 GCA_007119095.1 Wenzhouxiangella sp.
CCAATCGCCTTCGGCTCGATCTTGACCAGCTCGGCAAGCGGGTCCTGCAGGCGCCGGGCAATCGACACCGCACCGCGCAGGCTGACATCCAGCCCGGGAAATTCGCGCGCGGCCAGCTCGGAGGCGGAATACACCGAAGCACCGGCTTCGCTGACCACCACCTTCTGCACGCCGGTCAGCTTCAGTGTCTTGACCAGTTCGCCGACGAACTGGTCGATCTCCCGAGAGGCTGTGCCGTTTCCAATCGCGATCAGCTCGACAGAATGTCGCTGGCAGAGCTTCCCGAGCACGGCCATGGAGTCGCTGCGCTGCTTCTGAGGGGGCAAGGGGTAAACGGTGGCTGTTTCAACGACCTTGCCGGTGCTATCGACCACGGCCACCTTGGTGCCGGTGCGCAACCCAGGATCCAGCCCCATGACCGCCCGCGCGCCGGCGGGCGGAGCCAGCAGCAAATCGCCCAGATTGTCGCCGAAGATGCGAATGGCCTCGGCCTCGGCACGCTCGCGAGCGCTGACAAACAGCTCGGTCTGCAGGTTCATCAACAACCTGGCCTTCCAGGCCAGGCGCGCGCCGTCCATCAACCAGTTATCAGCCGGCCTGCCGCGTTCAGCAATACCCAGCGCCCCGGCCACTCTGGCAATGGCCTCGGCATGACCGAGTTCGGGATCCTGACCGGGCTCCAGCCCCAGGCTCAGTACGCCTTCATTGCGCGCCCGCAGCAAGGCCAGCATGCGATGAGAGGGTATCCTCGCCAAAGCCTCGACATGATCGAAATAATCGCGATATTTCGCGCCCTCAGACTCCTTGCCGGCCATTACCTGCGCCTTGATCTGGCCAACCTGGCCCAGCCAGTCACGCAAAGACCCGACCAGATCGGCCTGCTCGCCGGCCCGCTCGATCAGAATCTGGCGTGCGCCGTCCAAAGCCGCTCTGGCATCGGCAACGCCGCGCTGGTCATCAACGAATGATTCCGCCATTTTTTCTGGCTCACACGCGGGGTCGGCCAGCAATCCATCGAGCAAGGGTTCCAACCCGGCTTCGCGTGCGATCTGTGCTCGCGTCCGCCGCTTCGGCTTGTACGGCAGGTACAAGTCCTCTAACCGGGCCTTGGTATCTGCCGCTTCGATCTCGGCTTGTAGTGCCGGATCAAGCTTGCCCTGCTCGGCAATGCTGTCGAGCACCACCGCTCGTCGGTCTTCGAGCTCGCGCAGGTAGCCCAGACGCACCTGCAGCTCGCGTAACTGCCCATCGTCCAGACCACCAGTCACTTCCTTTCGGTAGCGGGCAATGAAAGGCACGGTCGACCCCTCGTCCAGCAGGCCAACCGCCGCGCTCACCTGGGTGAACTTCGCCCCGACTTCATCGGCAATGCGCGCAAAAATCCGGTCCCTGACCGCCGTGGCTGTCGTCATGGAAGCTCCTCAAAAGCATTGAATTGGGAAGCCGGGGATTATCGCTCAACTTCGCCCGAGCTGAGGTGCCGTCAACGTTGGACGGTTTGCTGACCGCCTTTCTCATTCCTGGCGATATACTCAAAAAAAAGCTAACCCTCGTCAATCCCACACGGAGATACTCGCCCTTATGCGATTCTTTTTCCTTATATCAGGGCTACTGGCGCTGACAACATTTCCACTTTCGACAACGGCGACTGCGGATGCGCCGTCGGTAGAGCGACTGGTGTCGCTGCCCAAGCTGGACGGCACCGCACCGGCGCGGCCGACCTGGTCACCCGATAGCAGGCAGGTTGCGTTCTTGTGGAATGATCACGGAATGCCATTTCATGATCTCTGGCTGGTGGGCCTGGGCGATGATGAGCCGCAGCGGCTTACCCATCTGGCGCCGCCGGCCGAGGAACTGCTCGGCACGGGGGAGGATCTGAGCCTGGACGCGCTGCGGCAACGTGCGCAACGATTGCAACACCGGGGTATCTCCGACCTTGTCTGGCATCCGGATGGCAGTGCCCTTTACTTCGTGCTCAACGGAGAGTTGTTCAGCCTCGACATAAGCAGTGGCAACGCCGCCGTAGTCGGCCCAGGCGGCGGTGCGTTGAGCGTCTCGCCGGATGGAAACTGGCTGGCCATGCTGCGTCAGGGGGACATCTGGCTTATGAGCCTGGCGGATGGCAGCAGCCGACAGCTGACCCGGCTCGGCGTCTCGGGGATTGCTACCGTTCCGATAGGCGCCTTTGTCCGGCCGGACGCTTATGTTGGCCGCTATCGCTGGGCCCCGGATAGTGGCAGCATTGCTTTTGAGTTCATTGACCAGCGCGAGGTCCGGCGGGTGCCGTTTCCCAGCTACCTGCACGAAGAGCCTTTGCTGAGCGAAGTCCGCCGCCCTTACCCCGGCGATACGGACCTGGTGCGGAGAATGGCCATCATCGGAATCGACGCCGATGAACCAGACTGGATCAACCTGAGTGCGCCGAATCGCCGCTTGAATCTGGACTTCGACTGGTCGCCGGACAGTACTCGACTGATGGTCATGCAAGGGGCCGACGTGGCCGAGGACCGCTGGATTTACCTCGTCGATGCCGCGGATGGCAATGCCACTGAACTATGGCATGACCATCGGCCCAGGCGTGTCTATCCGATTTTTCGCGCCTTTTTCAATGCTGATGGCAGCGAAGTGGTGTTCATTGGCGATCATGAGGACTACTACCGGCTTTACAGCCTTTCGGTGGACGGCGGCGAGCCGCGTCGCCTGACCGGCGAATTTGATGTTGCCGGTGATCGCGGCGCTGCCTGGACGGCGATTCATCCAGACAACGGTGATCTGCTCTTCATCGCCGCCGAGCACAGCCCCTACGAGCGTCATGTCTATCGTCTCGACCCGGCTGACGGCAGCTTGAGTCGTCTGACTGGCATGCCCGGCCTGCATCAGCCGGTATTGTCCCCGGACGGCGCGAACCTTGCCCTGATCAGCTCCAATGACACAACGCCGACCGAGCTCTACCTGCTTGGCCTGGAAGAAAGTGCCGACAAGCGCCGGATTACCAGCTCACCGCTGCCGGAGTTTCATCAGTACGAGTGGCTCACTCCGCGTTATGTGAGCTTTCCCAGTCGAATCGATGACTTCACCATCCACGCGCGCATCATAGAGCCGCCGAACATGGAGCCCGGCAAACGCTATCCGGTGGCGTTTGGCAGCATCTACTCCAACACCGTGCTCAACCAGTGGAACCCGGATCGACCGACCTCGTTTCTGCAGCAGCAGATGGCAATGAGCGGTGATTACATCACTGTGCTGGTCGATGTGCGCGGCAGCGTTGGCTATGGCGTTGACTTCCGGGAAGCATTCCAGGGCGACTGGGGCCGGGATGACCTGGACGATCTGCACAGCGCAGTCGACTACCTGACCACCCTGCCCCATGTCGACCCCGAGCGGATCGCGGTCTGGGGGAACAGTTACGGCGGCCTGCTGGTGCTGACTGCGCTGTTTCGGAAACCGGGCCTGTTTGCTGCCGGTGTGGCCGGCGCACCTGCCATCGATGTCTGGCACTTTACCGGCTACGACCAACACCTGACCCGTCACCCGGATACCCACCCCCACATCTTCGAAGAAGGCAGCCTGCTCGATCTAGGTGAGAACCTGGCTGACCCACTGTTGATGATCCACGGCGTACACGACGATATCGTGCCGCTCAAAACCACCCTGATGATGGCTGAGAAACTCAAACTTCTGGGCAAGCCGTTCGAGCTGGACATTGTTCACGACTCTGGTCACTGGTGGGCGGCCAGCGACCACTATGCGCGCTACACCTTCGGCCGACTGAATGATTTCATTCGCAGGCACGCGCCGCCCGGGCCACGCTGACCGGCCATGGCCAGCCGCGATGCGACCAAGGTCGAACTTGAATATATGAGGGTGACCTAATACGATAGGGAGCGCTTTTTCTAAGGAACTGTTGCCATGGCTCATGATCCGTCACTTGGTCTGGTTGATAATCGGCGCCGGCGCCTGCTCAAGGCGGCCGGTCTGGGCGGTGCCATTGCAGCTGTCGGTGGCTCAACGATACTGAGTGCGCCCGCCAAAGCTCTGCAAACCCGCGCCCGGATCGTGATCATCGGTGCCGGCGCGGCGGGGATCGCCGCGGCCAACCGGCTCGAAAATGCGCTGGATGGCGCCAACATCACGATCATTGATCGCCGCCAGCGCCATCTGTATCAGCCCGGACTGACGCTGGTCGCCACTGGCATCTGGAAGCCGGGCAAGGTCATCGACAGCAACGAGCGTTACCTGCCCCGGTCGGTGAACTGGATCCAGGATCATGTCGCCGAGATTGACCCGGACGCCAACCGCGTCGTGACGACCGGTGGTCAGAATATTGCCTACGACTACCTGCTAGTCACAACGGGCCTGACGGTGGACTACGATGCCATTGAGGGCATGAGTCCGGATCTGATTGGGCGTGAAGGTATTGGTTGCGTCTACGACAACCCCGAGCATGCCGAGCGCACCTGGCAAATGATCGACCAATACGTCACTGCCGGCGGCGTTGGACTGTTCACCCGGGGCCCCGGCGGCATCAAGTGCGCCGGGGCGCCTCTTAAAGTGACGATGCTGACCGAAGATCTCGCTCGCCGGCGCGGCAGTCGGGGCGCTCTGGAGATAATTTACAACTCGCCCGGTGACGGACTTTTTTCCCAGCCTGACACCAACGAGTTTCTCAAGCATGAGTTCCCGGATCGCGACATTGCGATCAACTGGCATCATCGTCTCAAGGGCATAGAGCCCGAGGCTCGTCGAGCCACCTTCGCAACCCCTGACGGCGATATCCGTCTCGATTACGATTTCATCCACGTGGTCCCGCCCATGCGCGCGCCGGATGCGCTTGGCAACAGCCCTCTGGCCTGGCAGGACGGTCCTTTTGCCGCAGACGGCAACTGGATGGAAGTAGACCAGTACAGCATGCGGCATCGTCGCTACGGCAACGTGTTCGGCGCCGGCGACTGTGTTGGCACACCGATTGGCAAGACGGCAGCCAGCGTCAAAGCCCAGGTGCCGGTTGCTGTCGATAACCTGGTTAGCGTGATCGCCGAAAGAGAGGCAGAAAAAAGCTTTAATGGCTACACTTCGTGCCCGCTGATCACCGGCAGGGGGCGCGGCATCCTGGTCGAGTTTGACTATGCCCTGAACATGGTGCCGTCTTTCCCGTTCATCAGTCCCTACCGCGAACATTGGGTGCCTTGGGTGATGAAGGACCGCATGCTGCAACCTGCATACAACGCAATGCTGCGCGGTCGCATCTAGTGGTCCTTCAACCTGATGTTAGGATTCAGCGTTCCTGTGGCGCTTCACGCGCTACGGCATTCCGACAGCGCCTCTTCGCTGCGCGAAACCGCACTGTCTCCATTGCCTGCGCTGCAAGGCGCGCCGCGCAGGGAATGGCCGTAGCCCTTGCCAAGCGGCGGAACACGGGCAACGGCACTCCGGCTTCGCTTTTTCGAGCAAGCTCGAAACCGCAAAGCCTGCGTTACCTGCCCTGCAGCGGAGCGCCACAGGAGCGCCCGAAGGGTTGGCCTGTCAGCGTCCATGGCTGCGTTCCGGCTCTTGTGAAGGGCGACGGCCATTCACTGCGAGCCGCGCCTTGCCCTGAA
>SKQI01000242.1 GCA_007119095.1 Wenzhouxiangella sp.
AAGGTGGCCGATTCTCCGACCAGGTCGCCGGCGGTTCTGAAGCGGTCGCGGGCTTTCAAATGCAGCTCTGCGGCTCGCTCCAGGTCGCCGCGCTGGTCAGCCAGATTGCCAAGATTGCCCAGGGCGCTGGCCGCCCCATGATCGTCGCCGGCCTGCGAGTAATAGACCAAGGCTTGTTCATATCTGGCTTCAGCCTTGTCCAGGTTGCCGCTCTGCCAGTCAAGGACACCGATCATGGTGGAAGCGTGACCCGCCAGCCGCGGCGCATCGCGATCCAGCGCCTTGTCCAGGCTGAGCTGGTAGTAGTCGCGCGCCTTGTCGTGATCCCCCAGGTGCCAATGCGCGTTGCCCAGCTCGTAGCGGGCGTAAGTCAGGTTCGGATCGAGCTCAAGCACCGAGGCGAACAGGCTTGCCGCTGCCCGGTTCTCTCCGGCCAGCAGCGCGTTCAGGGAGCGCACGTAAGCCTCGTTGACAAAGTTGTCTTCCGAGAGCACCGGAATGCCTCCTTCTTCGCGAAACGAAGCGCCGAGCTCAGTGGCCAGGTCGCTGGAGAAACCGCGCACCATGCTGGCCAGATCGCCTACCTCCGGTTGGATCACGGTGCGGCGTCCGCCCGGGCCGATCAGTTCGGCGCGCAGCCGATAGCCCTCGTCGTCCTGATCGATGACGCTTCGGATCAGGTAATCAATGCCCAGCGTCTGGCCCAGCGCCTCGAGTAGAACCGCATCCTCTCCCCTGGGGTCCAGCCCCAGTCCATCCAGTGTCCGTGCGGTGCGCTGCGCGGTAATGAGCTGAATATCACTGCGCTCGGCGGCCATCCGGCTGAGCAGCAGTTCGACGCCGGCGCTGAGCGATTCCCCGACCAGGCCGGATTCGGCGGCAGGCAAGGATGCAATGGTGATTCGCTCAGCCATGGCCGGCGGTGGCTGCTGCCAGGGTCGCATGATCAGCAGTCCGACAAACAGCACGGCCGTAACTGCCCATAGGGCATACCGGGTCGGGCGCGAGAAACCGTGCTGGTCGATTCGCTCGTTCGACCGAACTTCGGTCGGCTGTTCGGCGATGGCTTCGATGTTGAACCGGTAGCCGACGCCGTGCAGTGTCTTGATGATTCGCTGCTCGTCGGCCGAATCGCCGCAGGCCTGGCGGGCCTTGCGTATGGCCTGGGAAATGACGGTGTCGCTGATCACCCGTCCCGGCCACAGCGAATCACTGATCTCGTCTTTCGAAAAACCGTGTTCGGGGCGTTGTGCCAGCAGGCACAGCAGGTCGAACGCGCGCGGCTCGATATCAACCTTCACGCCAGCCCGGCGCAGTTCGCGGGCATCCGGGTCCAGAACGCAGTTCTCGAAAAAGACTGTTCGTGGTGCAGGCGGATTGGACGCAGTCACACGTTCACGCTCTCCTGATAACCGGTGCCAGTTTACAGCACCGCTGCCCGGCTGCGCATCGGACCGAGTCCTGACCCCATTCATCAACAATTCTTCAATGAATCTTCAGGACTTCGGGGGTCGATGACTGCATGCTGCAAACTCCATCACTCGGGAACGATGCATTGGCCATTGACTCATCGCCATGGCACCGACAGCTTGTCTGGATGATAGGGATTCACTTCTTGGTTGGGGGTTCGGTGTCACTTAGTCAGCTTGCCTTGAACATAGTGGCCGTCATTTTGGCGCTTGCGGTGGTGATCGGTCCTGACGAAGAGGACTGACCAGGATGGCAAGGAGGGTATTGCCCTGCCAGACCAGCAAATGCCCAACCCGCCAGCCGGTTCCGAATTTTCACTGGATTGGCTGTTTCGGTTTTAATCCGCTCTGGACGCGCGAAGCGTCAAGCTTTATTCAAGATTTGTTCAATCTTTCTTCAATCTTCCTTCAAGACTTGCCAGGCCGTCATAGCGCACTCTGGCGGCTAGTTGACCACCGCGAGAGCAAGCTCATGAAAGCAATCACTGTTCGAACCTGCCAGGCAATGACGACTGGCCTAAGTGTTCTTTTCTTGACTGTGGCCACGGCCATAGCCGGCATGACCACGCCGTACCAGGATACTTTTAGCTATCAGGGACAATTGACCAACCAGGGTGCTCCCCATCAGGGCACGGTCAGCATGATCTTTACCCTTTGGGACCAGGCCGCCGGCGGTGCCCAGATAGGCGAGCCATGGACTACCTCCGTTGGCGTGGAAAACGGTTTGTTCATGACTGAGGTCTACATCGCCAACGCAGACTGGTCAGGCGAGCGCTTTCTTCAGATCGCAGTCGAAGGCGATACTCTGCCCGGGCGCCACCGGATTACTGCTACGCCATTCAGCATCCGCTCCTTTGAAGGCGGTGATGGCGCGTGGAGCGTCAGCGGCAGCAACATCTTCTACACCGTTGGAAACGTCGGGATCGGCACTGCAACAACCCCGCAAAGATTGAACGTCGCCGGCAATATTGCCCTGACGGGTTGGCTGGGACACAGTCTGCCGGCGGGTACTCCGCTGACCTTCGTCGTCAGCAACCAGACGGCTATGCGCTATCTCGGCGGTGGCGATGCGCCTAATGCGCTCGGGGGTTACTGGGAAAATCAGATGCAGGCCAGCGCCAATGGCAATGTCATCGCCGGGGGTGGACGAGACAGCTCTAGTAATCAGATCGACGGTAACTACAGTGTGATCGGGGGCGGTGCAGGCAATATCCTCAACGGCACCGAGAGCGTGATCGGTGGTGGCTTTGAGAACATGGTTCTCAACGGCGCCGAGCGCTCCGTTGTCGCTGGAGGTTACTCCAACGCCGTATCCGGTGACTGGGGCTTTGTTGGCGGCGGTTGGTCGAATCTTGTGGCTGCAGATTATGGCGCTGTCGCCGGCGGACAAATCAATCTGATTCAGTCAACAGCCTCTCACTCATTTATTGGTGGAGGTGCTTTTAACTCAATTGCGCAGGGCAGCTCACCTGGCTTAGGGATCTATTCAGCCATCGCTGGCGGTGAAAGCAACCGCATTCACAACAATCGCGGCTTCATCGGCGCTGGTGAAAACAATTTGGTCGATAGCAATCGTGGATTTATTGGCGCTGGTACCGGAAATGAGGTCACAGGCGCGAATGCGCTAGTGGTCGGTGGATCTTCGAACAAGGCCACTGAATCCAACGCTTTTGTAGGTGGCGGGAGCTCTAACGAGGCAACTGGTCTGCAGTCGATGGTCGTGGGAGGTTCTCAAAGCATCGCCCAGGGGCAGCGCTCCTTCGCTGCCGGGCGCCGTGCCGAGGCGCTGCACAACGGTGCTTTCGTCTGGGGAGATTCAACAACGGACACGGTGCAATCGACTGCCGCCAATCAATTTACTGTGCAAGCCGGCGGCGGCGCCCGCTTCTTTAGCAGCTCCAATCTCAGTACCGGCGTCGTGCTAGCACCTGGCGCTGGTTCCTGGGCCATCCTGTCCGACCGTGCGTCCAAGACCGATTTCGCCGATGTCGACGAACGTGCAGTACTGCGAGCTTTGATGCAAGTGCCCATCATGACCTGGCGTTACAAGGAACAACCAGAGGGAACCTTGCACATGGGTCCGGTAGCACAGGATTTTCACGCCGCCTTCGGCCTTGGCCAAGATGAAATGCGATTGACTACCATTGATGTCGACGGCGTTGCCCTGGCCGCCATTCAGGGGCTGGCACTGGAGTTGGCCGATCGCGAGCAGCGTATTGAGTCTTTGGAACAGACCGTGGCCGAGCTGCGTGACACTACCGAGCAGCGTGTTGCCAGCCTGGAGGCCTTGCTGTTCGAAGTGCGATCTCTGGCCAAGGCCCAGCAGCCATGAAACGCCTCCGATTGCTGCTGTTGGCAACTGCCTTGGCGATCAGCTTTTGCGTCCAGGCAGACTGGTCGGTGGACTGGTACAGCATTGATGGTGGTGGCTCGCTTCAGACCACCGGTGGTGATTGGAGCTTGTCGGCTACGATTGGACAGACAGATGCGACCTCATCTGCTGCGTTGGCCGGCGGTGGTTGGCAACTGACCGGGGGTTTCTGGGCTGTGCTCGCGACATCCATCGTACTGGACCAGATATTTCAAGATCGCTTCGAGCCGGCAGAGGCGCCGGTATTGTCGTTCAGCAAGCAGCTGGTTCCGACCTTTTTGCACCCGCGCTGTGTTACCTGTCATGCGGTGGCGGCTGAAGACTTTCGACGAGTGACCGATACGCCACCGGGCGTGTTGCCCGCGACTCACCCTGAAGTCACTGCTTCTACAAACTGTGTCGGCTGCCATGTCTCGAGCCTGTTGCCTGCCGAAGGCAACATTGATCCAGGCTGGCAGGCGGCACCGGCAGCCTTTGACTTTCGCGGCCAAAGCATAGCCAGCCTTTGTGTCATGGCCAGTCAGCCGGTCAGCGGTCATTCCCCACTGGAGCACATGACAGAAGACAAGCTGGTGCTTTGGTCGGTCGGTGATGGCCGCGTACCGTTTGGTTTTCCCTCATTACAGACTGCGCCGCCAAATGACATAGGCCAGTGGCGAACTTTGGTCCAACAGTGGGTTGATGCTGGGATGCCCTGTGACTAAGGAGCGCTCAAAGAACATGTCCATAACTACGGCAAAGCCGACTGCAGGCATATGGCTACTGGCAATGGCAATGGTTGCCGCAATTTGTCCGCCAGTTCATGCCGGATTCATCAACCCGGTGACCGAGCAGATCAGCTACCAGGGCCGTCTGCAGCAAGGCGCTGGAAAGTTCAGCGGCAGCGTGCCGATGACCTTCCGTTTGCTGAACGAAGCGGTTGGTGGCAGCCAGAGCGGCGATGACATTGTCCTGAACGTGGAAGTCAGCGACGGTCTGTTTCAGGTCGAGCTGAATTTTGGCGCCATTTATGCCTCGGAGGCCCAATGGCTGGAAATCGAGGTCGATGGTCATGTGCTGCAGCCGCGCCAGCGCATCACCGCAGCCCCGCTTGCGGTCAACGCACTCAACGCACCGTTGACCAGTCGATGGACAATGGCCGCCGGCAACATCCATTACTCTCAGGGTCGAGTCGGCATTGGCACCGCGACCCCGGTGGCCCCGCTGCAGGTCATTGGCTCGGCGGCGTTTGGATTTGCGAACGCGGAGATTGGTGATTTGCAGAGCTTTATCGCTGGCGGGCTGGGTGCTGTCTCGACCGGCAATCAGAGCTTCACCGGTGGTGGCATCCGTCCGCGTGCAGAGGGTCACCAGAGTTTCGTCGCTGGCGGTGTTGACAACGAAGCATCGGGGACCAGCAGCTGGGCTGGCGGTGGACGGGACAATATGGCCCAAGGCCCGCGTAGCTTTGCCGGCGGTGGACGAGACAACCATACGCTGGGTGTCGAATCCTTTGTCGGCGGGGGACGATACAACTGCGCCGGCGCGTTGCGCTCCTGGGCCGGCGGATTTCGGGCCAAGGTTCGCCCGGGCTCGGCACCGGAAGCTGGAAGCTGCACCGATCTGAGCTATCCGGGCGGCGACGGCGACGCGGGCACCTTCATCTGGGCAGACAATACCGACGAAGACTTCGTCTCGACCGGCCCGGGGCAGTTTCTGGTGCGCGCCAGCAATGGCATGGGCATCAACACCAATCAGCCGGCGGCTGCCCTG
>SKQI01000089.1 GCA_007119095.1 Wenzhouxiangella sp.
ACAGCAAGTCGGTCGAATTTGCTTCAAGCAAGAACCCGGAGCCAGAGCGATCAACGCTGAGCGAAGGGAAACTGGCCACGCCGTCTACCGCTGTTGAAGTATTGCCATCAAGGCTGGCTTCACCGCTGGGGTCTGCCGCCAGGGAAAGATCGACTGCGGCGCTGCTGTTGGTCAAATTGCCAAAGGCGTCTTCGATCCGGACGACAACCGGCGGAAAAATCGGCTGCCCTGCAATCACCGTGCTGGGTTGCACCTGGAAATTCAGCTGGTGCGGGTTGCCCGGGGTGATCGTGATGGGCAGGGTGTTGACGCTGTTGAAACCCGTTGCGCCGGCTCGTATTTCATAGCCGTTGCCGGTGCGGTTGATCGCGACATTGTCAAAAGTGATCAAGCCGCAGTTGAAATCCTGCCCTTCGTGCACCCAGATCGGACCACCGCTTGACAGGATCTGCAGTAGTGTCAGATTGACGGTCACTGCGTTGTCCGGGTCGCAGCCAACACGGTTGCCAAAGCGGTCAACGACTTCAATTTCCAGCCCCAGGTTTTCACCTGCCTGGGCCGTTGTCAGGGCTGAGATTTGACCCAGGCCAGCGGGCTGGTCCGGCAGGAATGTCACAACGGTCGCTGTCTCCAGTTGGTCAGCCCTGGAGGAATCCAGTGCCAGGGTGCCAAGTGTGTCGTCAGTGACAGTGAAAGTCACCCGAAGCGCGTCAGCCAGTTCGGAGGCAACTTTGAACCGGGCAATTCCGTCCTCGTCGGTCACGGCCGTTGAATCAAAATGGACCTTGCTGGAGTCCACGGGGATGCAGTCAGACAGGCCCCTGGGTGCCGCCGTGACGCGGCAAATATCAGTAATCTCGATCTCCAGCCCCTGCAATGGCGTAGAACAGTCGGCAGAGTTACTGGTGCAGGCTGCGTCCGGGTCTGAATCCCAGGCCGCGACCTCGACGAGATGATGGCTGTCTGCCAGCGAATCGCTGACCAGGACGGCTGATTGCGGTTCTTTGGCGCTGATCCAGGTGCCGTCGCCTATCAGGATGATTTCGTGGGTGTTGGCTGCGAAGATCGGACGATTGTTATGCGTCTCCAAGGTCACTGCACCCGCATTCAGCACAATGCTCTGGCCCAGGTCGGACGTGGGCTCAATCTGCCGGGTCAGGAAGAAGTCAACGTAGCTTTGCGGCGGCAGCTTGATGTCGTGGCGACGCAATGTGAGGTTGTCGACGGAGCTGCCGCAGCTGGCTCCGGGCACGGTGCTGCCGGGAACACAGACCACTTCAACGAGATCCTGGTCGTTGAATCTTGCGTCGTAGACGGAGTCGAACATCTCGAGCAGCTGCATGGAGATGCCTTCAATGTTCAGGGTGCCCTTGTTGCTCAGGCGAACCCGGTACGGAAATAGTCTGTCTTCTGCTTCTGATAGCCTGGCCACGCTACGCAGCGGCTGTGCCGGCTGATCGGTGTCGGCCGTCAGGAAACTGATCGTCAGGCCCGGTACGAGTTCAAAGCGATCGGAAAATAGTGTCGGCTGTGGTAGCGGGGCCCCAAGCAAGGAGAACACGAGTTCACTTTCGTCGTCAGTCTGATAGCTGAAGCAACGAACATCTTGGTCCAATGTGCTCTCGAAGAGCACCTCGTTATACAGGTAGCTCAACGGTGAGCCTAGGGGAGCGTCGATAACGATTTGCTCGTCCACATCGCGGCCGAGCAATCTGGGACCAGAGGAACTGCCGTCGCCGGAGCCTAGATCCAGGCAGAACAGTCTCTTTGCCAGGATGTTGGTGGCGTCGACATCAAAGCTGAACTCCATCCTCCGTTCGGCCAGGTTGTAAGTCAGGACCCGGCTCTTGTCAGCGCCATGCAAACGCAAAGCCAGCCCGTTCAAGCCTTCTCCCAGGTTGAGGGAGTAGGGCGCCGGACTCGAGGCCAGCAAGTTTGCACCAAAGTCTTCCTCGGCGGCCATGACGCCATGAGGGCCGAGAAGGAAAGCCGCCATCATGGATGGCAGTAACGCTATTCTGGATCCGAAATTCACGACAACGAACAATCCTGGAAGGTAATTACCGCATTTTACTGCGCAACGATGTTGGTTAGTCCAACAATGGCAGTAAAAGTTGCGTTAAAAACCTGATTTTTCAGCCTTGTTCCAGTATTCCGTCAAGCGCTGTTCCGAGACCTTTTCAGCAGTTCCCAAGTGCTGGGCGAACAATTGCACCCGGTATTCTTCGACCAGCCAGCGAAACTGATCCAGTTTCGGGCCATATATCCCACTTTCATCGAGCAGCTGAAGGTAGCGTTCCCACCAGGGGCTGACCAATTGCTGTCTTTGCTGGTCCTTGACCGGATCCAGCTCCAGCGCCTGGAGTCTCAGTTTCAGTGTTTTCAGATAGCGTGGGTAGTGAGCCAAGCGGTCGGCATCGATGTCGGCCATGAAACCGGCGTACATCAGGTCATCGATCTGAGAGCGCATGTCGGCGACGGCCGTAGGGGTGGCTTGGGCCAGGCTGTCGATATGGCGCTGGATGGCGTGCCAGGAGACCAGGCATTGGTCGAGAATGGCGGCCTGGTCCTGGTATCGTTTGATCAGCTCTTGCCTGACCTCTGTGACCAGTCCTTCGAAGCTGTCCGGATCGCGGATCGGCCAGGGGTCGCCCATGCAGGCGCGCAGCACCTGCAGTCGGAGCTGCTCGGTGAGCTCGCCAATGTCTTCGACCCGGGTCCAGGCCAGCTGGGCCTGACGTGACAGGCCAGGCTGTTTCTGCAGGTATTTCCATTTGTCGAGCAGGGCCTCGCGCAGCAGGACGGTGACGCCCTCGGCATGGGCCAGCCGGGCCTGGCCGGGATCATCGAACAGGCGAATCCCGACTTTGCGGCCCTGGGCAACATAGGCCGGCCAGGCGGTATGCCCACCGCGGGTGGTGACGGATTCCGGCAGCGTTTCGAGTGCGCGGTGGTCAATGCCGTCGCGCTGCCAGCGCTCGGACTGACGAGCCATGAATTCGGCTCGGGCACGACCCGCGAAGCGTTCTTCCAGCTCGGCGAGATCGCGGGACTGGCCAAGTAGCTGGCCGCCTTCATCGCGCACTCGAACCAGGAAACGCAGGTGGCGCGGCAGTTTGTCGAGCTTGAAATCAGAAGGGCTGATGCTCAGCCCGGTCATGCGGTTGAGCTCGGCGGCCAGGCGGTCCAGCAGATCGCCTTCGGGGTTTTCCAGCGCCTCAAACGCCGCCCGCCCGAACTCCGCCGCTGGAATCAAACTGCGGCGCAGTGATTTTGGCAGGCTGGTGATCAGGATGGTGATCTTGTCGCGCAACAGGCCGGGCACCAGCCATTCCAGTCGCTGGGCATCGAGCTGATTGAGCAGGTGCAGCGGGCAGTCCAGCACGATACCGTCGATGTCGCTGGCCGGGTCGAAGTGGTAGCTCAAGCCGAAGCGCTCCCGGCCAATCACCAGCTGGTCGGGAAAAGCATCGTGTGCGGCGAGTTCGGCATCCTCGCGCAGCAGGGTGGCGCGGTCGTAGAGCATGCTGGCTTGCTGTTCGGGATCCAGGCGCTGGTACCAGGCGGCAAAGGCCTTGGTCGTCCAGATATCCTGCGGCAGGCGCTGATCGAAGAAGGCCTCGAGCTCCTTCTCGCCGGCAATCACGTCGCGCTTGCGGCGCTTGCGTTCATGTTCGGCCAGCTCATCGCGCAGTGCCTGGTTCTTTTGCAGGAATTTGGCCCGGCTGTGAATTTCACCGCGCACCAGCCCGTGGCGAATAAACAGAGCACGGGCCGTGGCCGGATCATGCGGCCCGTAGTGCACGCGCCGTTTTTCAACCAGCATCAGTCCATAAAGGGTGACCTGCTCGTAGCCCATCACCCGACCGCTGCGGCGATCCCAGGTCGGGTCGAAATAACGGCGCTTGACCAGGTGGCCGGCCTGCTGTTCCAGCCAGGCCGGCTTGATCGGGGCGACCAGGCGGGCGTAGGTGCGTCCGGTTTCGACCAGCTCGGCGGCCATCAGCCAGCCCGGCTGGCGCTTGGCCAGGACCGAGCCGGGAAAAATCCAGAACTTGTGGCCGCGCGCGCCCTGGTATTCACCGTTTTCCTGATGCTGACCAATCATGGACAACAGTCCCGACAGCAGGCTGCGGTGCAGGTCCTCTGTATTGACTGGGTCGAGCCGGCCTGGCTTCCAGCCTTCGGCGCGAGCGATCTGGCCGAGCTGACCGTGCAGCTGCCCCCATTCATGCAGGCGCTGCGGGCTCAAGAACTGCTGGCGGGCAAGGCGGTCGGCCTGGCTTCTGGATAGCTCGCTACGCTGTTGTTGCCACCACTGCCAGAGCTTGAGCAGGGTCAGGAAGTCGGAACCCTGAACTACGAACTGCTGGTGGGCCTGGTCGGCCGCCTGCTGCTGCTCCAGCGGTCGCTCGCGCACATCGGCCACGCTCAGCGCGCTGACCAGCACCAGCGCTTCGGCGAGTACGCCGCGCTGCTGGGCCTCGATCAGAGTCCGGCCATGGCGAGCATCAACCGGCAGCCGGGCCAGGGTGCGGCCCAGTCTGGTCAGGCGGCGGTCCCGGTCGACAGCCTCCAGCTCGACCAACGTCTGCCAGGCCTCTCCAAGCAGGCGTTTCGGCGGGGCGTCGATGAAGGGAAAGTCCTCTGGCTCGCCCAGCTTCAATGCCAGCATTTCCAGCACCACACCGACCAGCCCGGCGCGCTGGATTTCCGGTTCGGTAAAGGCCGGGCGGGACTCGAAGTCGGCCTCGTCGAACAGGCGTATGCAGGTGCCCGGCCCGACCCGCCCGCAGCGCCCGGCGCGTTGATTGCACGAAGCCTGGGAGACCGGCTCGACCGGCAGTCTGAGTACGCGCGAGTGGGCCGCATAGCGCGAAATTCGGGCCAGGCCGGAATCAATCACGAAGCGAATGCCAGGGACGGTCAGCGAGGTCTCGGCGACATTGGTGGCCAGCACGATGCGTCGCCCCTGGCCGGGTCGGAAGATCCGGTCCTGGCTGGCAGCGGGCAGGCGCGCATACAGCGGCAGGACTTCGGTATGGCGCAGATTGGCCCGGCGCAAGGTGCGGGCAACCTGGAAGATCTCGCGCTCGCCGGGCAGGAACACCAGGATGTCGCCGCCGGGGTCGAGGCGACTGAGCTGCCCGACGGCTCGCAGAACCTGATCCGGCAATGATTCACCATCCCGCGGCAACTGGTAGTCGACTTCTACCGGATAGCCGCGTCCTTCGACCGTGATCACCGGCGCATGGCCGAAGTGCTTGGCAAAACGCTCGGTGTCGATCGTGGCCGAGGTGATAATGATTTTCAGATCCGGTCTGCGTTGCTTAAGCTGCTTCAGGTAGCCCAGCAAAAAATCGATATTGAGACTGCGCTCGTGCGCCTCGTCGATGATCAGCGTGTCGTAGGCATCAAGGTGGCGGTCGCGATGGATCTCGGCCAGCAGGATGCCATCGGTCATGA
>SKQI01000057.1 GCA_007119095.1 Wenzhouxiangella sp.
CGAAGCGATTGGGGCCACCGCCGGTATCGGTACCAGGCCCCTCGAAGCGAAGCTCGTCGCGGCCGGGCAGATCCCAGAAATGCGTTGCTCCGATTTCACCGACCAGGGCGACCTGGCTGGCGCCAACCCAGTTATTCGGGCCAATCAGATTGGTGAAAGTCACCTGAGCCTGGGAAACCTCACGCCGCTCGTAACCCGGAATGAACTCACCCGGGCCATATTCACCGAGCTGGCTGCGGAAACGCTCGTACTCTGCCGGCAGCACCGCATTCAACGGCGAGAGACCGGCAAACAGCAGCTCGACATCGTCGATCTGGATGGGCAGGTTGTCGCGGTAGCTGACTTCGCCACCGATCGACCAGCCACCAATGTTGGTGTTGAAGCTCAGGCCGAACAGGTTGATATCTTCCGGATACTCAACAATGACCCGACCGGTGGTGACATCGGGGCTGGTCACTGCTTGTCCCGATAGAACCGGCAAGCGGCTGTGGTAGCGCAGGTAGAACAAACCGAATTCGGTATCGTTCAGTGCCGGCGCAAAGTAGCGGAACGCCAGCCCCCACTGACCGCCGTCCCGGGCATCGTTGTCTCTGGCGCGCGGGAAGGCTGCCGTACAGCCAAGCGCAACCAGTTGCGGCGGCAGCGGCGCGCCGCCAGCGATGGTGGCATCAGATGCACCGAAATTACCGTTGATGCAAACTTCATCGTACAGATCAGTGTTTCGCACCGGCTGCGGCACCAGACCAAAGTTCAGCATGGCGTAACGACCGCCTGCCGTGGCAAAGTCATTGGTCGCGAAGAAAGTACCTGAAGGCTCAGCCTCAACCGCTTCCCACTCGAACAGGGCAAGCGCTTCGACCGACAGGTTGTCGGTCAGTCCGATGCTGCCCCAAAGCATGTTTTGCGGCAGGAAGGCATCGCGCAGCTCGGCACCAGCAGTGCGCAGGGCGGTGATGTCTACCGGGTTGATGGTGTTGATGCCACCAGCCAGGAAGGTGCTTTCACCCCAGCTCACCACCTGGCGACCCAATCGCAGGGAAAGGTTGCGGTCGGCGACATCGAAATCGCCGTAAACGAAGGCGTCGAGCAGGCGGGCACGCTGACCCACCCGGTCCTTGGCTCCGTCTGACAACTCATCCATGTTGTTGAGGGTGAAATCATGGAAGAAGTTGCCGCGGATAAAGGCGCCATACTGGCGGTAGCCGATATCAACCTCGGAGGTAATGCGAGCGGCGTTGAAAATCGGATCCCACTTGTCGAAGTTCAGGTTGCCGTCATCGGAGTTGGCCGAGAAGCGTCCGGGTGCTGCAATCTGTTGCTCCAGGGGAGCACCACCGATAGTCGGATTGAAGTGCGCCTTGGCAACCAGATCGTCATCCCGGCTCTGGGCTCGGAAGCCGATACCGTAAGAGAGGGTGGTATCAACATTGATGCTGAGATCCCCCCGGCTGATATTCAGTGCATGGGCCTGGTTGGCAGTCAGCGCAAGACCGATGGCGCAAGCCAGCAGGCAGGGGCGCACGGTACGGGCCTTGGCACGATTAGTCATCTTGTTCCGTGTCATTGTCTTGTCTCTCCCTGTCAGTCGGTCTGGATCAATGAGGTATCGCCAATCTGAACGGCGGCGCCGCCACTGGCAACCATGCTGGCTGCCTGGCCTTGCATTTCAGCCGTCGCGGCTGGCGAGGCAGCCGGACTGAGCAGAGAACCGTGGTCGCCGGCGATCATCCGAACCGCACCACGAATGCCCATTGGGTCAAGCGTTGATTCGACAATTGGGTCAAGACCCATGATGCGAATCAGCGGCTCGGTACCCGCCAGGGGAGCACCATCAACCGCATTCGGCACAACCGCGTCACCAGCCACTTGCTGGAGCAAAATGGAGTTGGTAGCGGTTGCACTCGCACCCCAATTGATCGGATCGGCAGAATCGATCACCGTTTGAGCAATCAACAGAAACTGGAAGTAGTCGGCCGAGAACGGTTCGACGCCAGCGGCGGCGAGACCATCGCGAATGACCGGACCGAAAGTATCGGACCCTGCCAACAGGTTGGCGATGCCGCCACCCGGAACCGACAGCACACCATTGCTCACGGTCGGCTCCACCGACAGGAACGGCACGCCGGACATGGCGCCAAGCGACAACCCAACGAAGTTGATATTGGAACCATCAAGATCACCCAGGCCATCTCCCGTCAAGTCAATGGAGGGGATATTGAGCGCCAGGATGGACAGGTCGGCCTGGGCCTGGCGCAGATTGTCACGCGCGGTCAGCAGGCTTTGCAGGTTGACGAAGTAGGTGCCTGAACCGTCCGGCTCCTCACCGCCTTCGAGGTTCAGGTCAAACGTCCGCTCGGAGGTGTTCGGCAGCGCAGCGAAAGGCGTATTGCCGACATAGAGCGGGCTGCTCAGGTCGGTGATTCCATGCAGTGGGAGGTCAATGGCGATGACCGCAAAACCAATCGAAGCCATGGTATCGGCCAAGGCCAGCATTTGGCTACGGTCACCGGTAATGCCATGCTGGAAGATGGCTACCGGCCAGCCGGCACCCGGACGGCTGTGGCCGGACATCGCGTTAGGCACCGTCATCAGCACCGGAACATTCAACCGCGCGGTCTCGACCGGCATCGGGTTGGCCACGGTGATATTCGTCGAATTCGGGTTCAACCCCAAGCCGTCGAAGGGCGGCATGTAGGCACCCGGGGCCGCTCGCCAGAATTCGGTCAGCGGCGCGATCGGGTTCTCCTCGGAGGGTACCCCCAGGTAATACGGCACTTCCATCACGCCAAGGTAGATGTCGGCAATGCCGGGAGATGCACCCGGCGGCAGCACATCGGCCGTGGTCAGGCAAACGCCGGGTGCCACGCAGGCCTGGGCCACCTGGGCCGAAGTCGGTTGAGCGGCCGAACGCACCACGCTAAGCACCGGGGAGATGGACTGGGTCGTTGCGGTGAACGACAGCACGATGTCATCGCGATTGATACCGACCGAGGTCGCCGCGGTTTCCTGGGCGCTGATCAACTGGCGTACCGGTTCCAGGGCTGCAGCGCTGGCGTTGTCAAGCAGCGGCTCGGTCGAAATGCCGCCCTCGGTAACCAGCGGCTCGGTCCGCTTGGCCAGGAAGTAGGTCTGGGCCGGGGTGGCCGGGTTGCCGTCGGTATCGAGAATACCGTTGGTAACCACCGCCATGTAGCCGGTCATCTCCTGCAGGGGCCGCAGCGGAATGATGGCAACGGTGCGCCCGGTCGGATCAGTCGGGGCCACCGTGGCAAAGAAGTCCTGGCCGGGCACCAGCTCCCGGTTGATACCTTGCACCGCGATCGTGCCGAACACGAACTGAACCTCGAAGAAGCGCACGGTGCTGCCAGGCACCACGGTACTGGGGTCGACAGGGCCTGAGAAAGTAAAGCTCCAGGGGGCCGAAGTAGAGAACCCGTCCAGCGTACTCAAGGCCACGGCCGGATCGCCAAAATCGTTCGGATCGGCAACCGGAGGATTAAGCGTAAGGTCGGTGGAGCCGGACAGCAACAGGTTGTTTGGAAATGGCAACACGCCCGCAGCCGGATCGAACTGGGCGGTCATCAAGGCGGTTTGCGGTGAACCGTCGGGCTGGCGAGCGGGCTCTTGCGGCGTAGCGCGGTCCACGCTGGAACTGCCGCCACAGCCGACCAGCCATAGCATAGACAGTACAAGGGCCAAGGACAGGCGTAACTTCATCGTGTTTTCTCCCCGAAGCTTTAGCTTTGTGGTTTAGATACTGTCGGGTATGGTCGTGGCCGATCCCGACGCTTTTCGTATGATATGAACAAGTTCTCGAGATTTGCAAGCATCGTCTTGAAAAGACAGGCAGGAACCGTCAGCCCGGCCTGGACAAACTACCACGACCCGTTGACATTCCCGGCCCCTGTCAAAACCTGCCCATGCGCGCCCCTGGATTTGCGGTAAGCTTTAGAAAAACGGAAGCCGCACTCGAGGTGGCCAACGCGGGGATCACACATGGACGCAAGACAACATCCGCTGCGCGCTGCGCTTGGGCCGGGGTTGCTGATGGCCGGCGCCGCCGTCGGCGTCTCGCACCTTGTGCAATCGACCCGCGCCGGCGCTGATTACGGGCTCAGTCTGGTCATCGTGGTCATTCTGGCCTGTGCGCTGAAATACCCCTTCCTGGAATTCGGCCCACGCTACGCCGCAGCGACCGGCGAGAGCATGATTCGCGGCTACAAGCGCATGGGTGACTGGGCGCTGGGCCTGTTCGCCCTGCTGACCCTGGGGACGGCCTTCATCATCCAGGCCAGCGTCACCCTGGTCACCGCCGGGCTGGCCGGCCTGGTGTTCGGTCTGGATGTCTCGGTTACCTACCTTTCGCTGGGCGTACTGGTCGCCTGCATCGCGGTACTCACGGTTGGCCATTACCGCGGCCTGGACCTGCTGATGAAAGTGATCATGGGTGCCCTGGTGGTCTCCACCGTCGCCGCCGTTGCCCTGGCCTTTGGCACCGAACCGGACTGGAGCGGCATGAGCCCGGTGGCCAATATCGATCAGCTCTGGACCGCAGCCGGCTTTGCCTTCTTGCTCGCCCTGCTCGGCTGGATGCCAATCCCGCTGGAGGTCACCGCCTGGCATTCCCTCTGGACCCTGGAGCGGGCCCGTCAGGCCGGACAGCCACCCAGCGTCCGCCATGCCGTGATCGATTTCCGGATCGGCTACATCGGCGCAGCCGCACTGGCCGTCATGTTTGTCATCCTGGGTGCGCTGCTGCTGTATGGTTCCGAAGAACCGCTGCCGGCTTCGGCGGTGGCATTCTCGGCCACGCTGGTCGAGCTCTACGTGGCCAGCCTCGGCGAGTGGGCTCGTCCGCTTATCGCCGTGGCCGCATTGACCACCATGTTCTCCACCACCCTGGCGGTGACCGATGCCTACCCGCGGGTCATTCGGGCCCTGATCGAAATTGGTGGCGTGGCTGACGAAGAAGACAAACTGGGCAACCTGCACCGCGCCCGCTATATCAGCGCTCTACTTGTCGTCACCATCGGCGCCCTGGTAGTCATCAATTATTTCGGCGAGCGCTTTACCACCATGATCGACTTCGCCACCACGGCTTCGTTCCTGGCTGCGCCCCTGCTTGCCTGGCTCAGCCTGAAGCTGGTCACCAGCCCCCACATGCCGGAGCAGCATCGTCCCGGCAAAGGCTTGAAGATGCTGGCCCAGGCCGGACTGATCTTCCTGATCGTGTTCTGTCTGATCTGGGTCGGCTGGCGCTTTTTTAGCTAGCTGGCGAGATTTCACCACGGCCAAATATGGCCTCAGCCCGGGCATGAAATGTCTCCGGCGAGCAGTCGCGGGACAGCGCAGCCAGGGCTTGTTCACGCACCGTTCGCCACAGCGACTGGTCGCAGTACAGGCGCTGACAGGCGACGGCAAAGTCGGCGGCCTTGTCTGCAACCAGTAATTCTTTCTCGTGCTGCC
>SKQI01000052.1 GCA_007119095.1 Wenzhouxiangella sp.
GCTACGACTCGCAAAGTCGTGAATGACACCGGGTCGATCGAGGTTTCTGTCAGCGCCAGGCGCGTCAGGATGGAATTGGCCGCGAAGGCGGTCAGCGCCAGGACCGTCAGAACGACTGGTTTCAAATCAGGCGTTGGCGCATTGGGTGGTCAGGGGTGGGCCTGGCCGGTGGCGGGATGACCAGGGTGGTGTACTCACGCAGGGCGGCACCGGGCAACTCATTCAGCAAGAGACGATCAGCCCTATGGGGGGCGATGCCAAGCCAGGAGGCCTCATACAGCGTGATGGGCGTGGTCGGTAAATACCACTGCTGGAGCTTTTCGGTCAGCATGGCCAGGCGCTCGGGCGACGTGGTGAACCGTCGGCCGGTCAAGTCACCGCAAAGACCGATTTGCCAGAGAATCAGCAAGCTGGTCGGATCAACTTGGCGCTGATAAACGAGGAACTGGGTGGCCTCGAACATCTGCACGCCCCAATCTCCGGGATCCAGACCGAGGTCGGCATACAGACAGGCATCGGCGGAGACGCCCGGCAGCATCAGGGCCTGATGCCCCATGGCCCGGGCACGCTGGATCAGCTCATGCGAAACCTGGGCGAACACGCCAGGGTGACCATAGAAAGCGGCGCAAAGTCGTGCGCCTTTGTCGAGGGATGCCAGCACTCTCTCAACCATTTCCGCATAGGTCTTACGCCGATCCTTGCCATCGCCGTAAAAAGCAGTCAGGTCTACCAGGTCCGGACGAACTGTCTTCAGCCAGGCCAGCGCAAATTCATCGGTGGCGGCAAATACCAGGTCGGCGCTCCTGATTTCCTGTTCCGTGCGTGATGACAGATCACGGCCAAGCTGGATACCGGTTCCAACTATGACCAGCCGGCCGGACACACTACTCACCGCTCATCATCGCCTGCAATGACCAGACAGTTCCGACTTGAAACCTTGGCCTGGTACAAGGCCTGGTCGGCACGCCGCCGGAGAACCGACGGCCGCTCGTCCGCACAGAGGCTTGCCACACCCACGCTGAAGGTGATCTGAAGCATCTTGTCTTCGAAGCGAACGACGCCAGGTTGCTGGCGAAAGGCCTCAAGCAATTCGACCGCTTCAGTCAAGGGCTGCCCAACCAGAAACACGCCAAACTCCTCACCACCTACACGTCCCAGCACCGCATCGACACCGGAAAAATGCTTTCTGATGCGCTCGCCGACCTGACGCAGCACTTTATCGCCCACATCATGACCGTAACGATCATTGAACTGTTTGAAGTGGTCGATATCGGCAAAGGCCAGATGAGCCGGCTGACCCTGTTGTCGGGCTTCAGCCATTCCCTGCTGCACCAGCTCAAAAAAGCGGGTGTGGTTGCACAGGCCGGTCAGACCATCGGTTTCAGACAGGTGTTGGAAACGATACCGGTCAGCCCTGGCACGAATCAGCATGAGCAGCAGCAAGCAGCCAATCGACGCCAGTGCCAAGGTGAGGATGACATAAAGCCAACGCTGCCTGGCCTGTGCTTCGGCCTCCAGAAGCATGACCTGGTTACGCTCCTCCAAAAGGGCAATCTCCTGCTGCTTGCGTTGGGCATCAAATTCCGCCTGAAGATAAGTCAGACGACGCGAACGCTGCTCATCCAGATGTCGTTCACGTGCCTCTAACCGGGCATCGTAGTGGGAGATGGACTTTGCCAGGGCGCCGTTCTCGGCCGCTATGTCTGCCAGTTTACGGTGAATATCCACCAGATCTGCCCAATGACCAAGTTCACTGTACGGCTCTACCAGCGCTTCCAGCATGATCTGGGCCTCTTCGAGCTTCCCCTGTTCATACCTCAGACGGGCCAGCTCAAAATTGGCCGTCAGAATTCCCACCCGGTAGTCAATCGCTTCCATTCCGGCCAGGCCTTGTTCGATGTATTCAGCAGCCTGGTCAAGATCCCCTGCCTCTCTGAACAGGCCACCCAGGCCCAGCTGCACGCTGGCCAAAAAAAGCGGGAAGTCAGCACCATGACAAACTTCCAGCGCCTCGTTCAGGGCAACCAGCTGCGATGCCTCATCTCCAGCGGCGCCCTGTGCCACGCCAAGACGCTGCAAGGCCGCACAGATCTCTCTCGGATCATCGACCTGCCGGGCCAGTTCAACTGCGCGCTCGGCATAGTCCAGAGCCCGCTCTATTTCGCCAACCTGACTGTGGAAAAAGGAGGCCAGGCTGAAGGTATCGGCTCGCTGGACGGCATTGACCTCAGCGGTGTGCAGCGCCATGGCCTGACCGAGGAGATAGAAACTTCGCTCGAAATCTTCCATGCTCAGGGCAATGTTCGAGGCGAGGTTAAAAATTCTCAACCGGCGCTCAACATCCAGCCGCGGCAGTTCAATCGGAATGAGTGATTCAAGGATCGCCAGGCCCGCCGCCTCTTCCCCGGCCAAAGCCAGATTCCTGGCCTGAAGAATCCACACCTTGGCGCGCTGGTCCGGGCTGGCCTCACCCAACCTCGGCAGCAACTGATCAATGACTAGCTGGGATTCCTGCCACGATGAAGAGGCGGCCAGTTCGCGTGCCTGTGCTATCTGCTGTTCGAGATCAGCTGCGGCACGAGTCGACAAAAAACCCAGAAAAAGCAGCATCGCCGCCAGATAGATCGGGCATCGCCCAGTCACGACCCAACGTCAATCGCTGATCTTGATAGTCTTGTGAGTGGTGTGGACGTTATCCTGGCCGGTCAAGGCCCGGATCTTGTCCAGATCACCATCCAGCATGGCTTGACGCTCTTCGTCGGTAAGCTCGAACTGATTGAGCACTGCGTCCGGATCCTTGGCATAAGCGTCAGCCAGCTCCCCATCTTTTCCAAGCGCCCGTAACAAGTCAATCAACTTGGACATCACACATTCCCGCTTCTAATAAACAGAAGCATAATGTTAGCGGCGTCTCAAGTCCAGCTTGTCAATTGACGACCCGGCAGGCAGAAGCGGCCGTGCCATAGCGTGAGTCCACTATCATGACTCAGAACAGGTACCCCAATCCGCGCGGCTTGATCACTTCGGGCAGCTTCTCTTCCCCCAGGATCTCGCGCAAGTCAATCTCTATGATTCGTGCGATGTAATCCATTGGAACATCGTTGACCGCGTTCTCGAACGGCTTTTCGATATGGCGGCCAACATACTCCAGCATGATGTACGCGTAGCCAATGACCAGGGAGAACGGGATTGCCCAGTAGCCCAGATGACCCGCCAGACTTAGCGGCAGGACGAATAGAAACACGATCAAGGTGTAGTACACGAACCAGGTGTACTGCATTGGAAATGGTGTCTTTTTCAGGCGCTCGCAGTTACCAAGGGCTTCGTTGAAAGCCTGGATCAGCTCGGTCAGGCGAACCTGGCGGTAGCTGTCCAGTTGGCCGTTGTCAGTCAATGCCCGGATGACCCTATTCTGGCTTTCCAGCAGGGCCAGCGGTGGCGTCTGGCGGCCGGCCGCCTGCTGGTATTCCTCAGCCGACAGCAGCCCCTCGACTTCCGCACCGGGCGGCAGCTTGCGGAGGTACCGGTTCAGCCACCAGGCAAAGGCAATCTGGCGATGAATCAAACCGTTGCGGATGCTGGCGGTACGTTCACCGCCGCCAATCAGGCCCTGCACCAGCAGCGCAAAGCTGCGCGAATCGTACTTCAGCCGGGACCAGATGCGCTGCCCTTCCCACCAGCGCCCGTAGGCCGAGTTGTTGCGAAAGCCGATCAGAAAGGCCAGCGCCGTGCCGAGAAAGCCGGCGGCATAGGACAGCGCCTTCAACAGCTCCCTGTCGAGCCAATCCATCACCAGGCAGGCCAGGGCTGTAAACGCGACCAGGACCAGCAGCCTCGGCCAGGTAAAGCCCAGCAGCTTGGCCAATGAAATTCGATGCGTGACTATCATTGATTCAGTCCTCGTCCAGGCGCCGGAATTGGTCTACCAAATGATCGATCAGGGCGCGCACGGCCGGCAGCAGACCGCGGCGTGATGGAAAAACGGCGTGAATGATCTCGCGCGGCGGCGCCCAGCCGTCCAGCACCCGCACCAGACGGCCGTTGGCCAGCTCGTCGCTCATCATCATGATCGGCAGCTGACAGATCCCGACTCCGGCAACGGCCGAGGTGCGCAGCAGGTTCATACTGCGCGTCACCAGGCGCGGGTGATGATTGATCCGCGCCTCTGCCCCATCCGGCCCGATCAGATGCCATTGATATCTTTGCTGGCCCCGCCCCAACGCCAGGCTGGGCAGGCTGCCCAGGTCGGCCGGCACCAGCGGCTGGCCATGCTGTTCCAGCAAAGTCGGGCTGGCCACCAGGCACTGGCCGCGATCGGCCAGCGTGCGCAGCACCAGGTCACTGTCTTCCAGCGGCGGTGGTCGCACCCGAATGGCCACATCGAACCCCTCCTCGATCAGATCGACGCGGCGATTGGTCGCATCCAGATGCAGTTCAACCTGTGGATACTGCTGCTGGTAGGTCGCCAGCATGTCGGCCACGCGCGCATCGAGCAGCGCCACCGGACAGCTCAAACGCACCAGGCCACAGGGCTCGGCCCGGAGACTGGCAATAGCGTCCTCGGCCGCCTCGGCCTGAACCAGCATCGCGCGGCAGTGGTTGTGAAAGATCTTGCCAATCTCGGTCACGCTGACATGGCGGGTGGAGCGGTTCAGCAGACGCACGCCCAACCGCTCTTCCAGTGCCGCAACCCGACGGCTTAGCTTGGACTTGGGTTCGCCCAGCGCCCGGCCGGCCGGGGCAAAACCGCCGTACTCCACGACCTGGGCAAAGTAATAGAGATCGTTGAGATCCTGCACGCCATCGTTCCGAATATGGAACGGTGAGTATAAATTATGCCCCCTACCGGCGCCAGCGTTCTGTAGTCAGAATATATCCATCGATTGGATAAGCACTCAAGGAGCAAGACATGAAAACCATTCTCGGTATCTACAGCGCCCCGCCCCGCCACTGGGTCGGCGACGGCTTTCCGGTCCGTTCCCTGTTTTCCTACAACAGCCATGGCAAGCATGTCAGTCCGTTTCTGCTGCTCGACCATGCAGGACCGATGAATTTCGAGCCGGCCGACAGGCCACGCGGCGTCGGACAACATCCGCATCGCGGCTTCGAGACCGTGACAATTGTCTACAACGGTGAAGTCGAACACCTGGACTCGACCGGCGCTGGCGGCAAAATTGGCCCGGGCGATGTGCAGTGGATGACGGCGGGGGCCGGCATCATTCACCAGGAATTCCACTCGCATGAGTTCACCAAAACCGGTGGCTCGCTGGAAATGGTCCAGCTATGGGTCAACCTGCCGGCCGCCGAGAAGATGACCGACCCGGGTTACCAGACCCTGCTGAATACCGACATTCCGGCGGTCAATCTGCCGGATGGTGCAGGCAGCGTACGCGTCATTGCCGGTGAATTCGATGGCCACC
>SKQI01000054.1 GCA_007119095.1 Wenzhouxiangella sp.
CATCACACAGTCGGTATCGCGGGCATCGCAGAGCTGAAAATAAAACCACTGCAGATGCTCGTCACCCGCATCGTGCCGAATCTTCAGGGCAATATCATCCGCCCGCTCGGCCCGAACCACCTCGATATTGCCACCGTCAAAGTGGCTGCAAATCTGAACACTCATGGCTCTCTCATTCGTTCATCAGTCAGTGCACATGGTAGCGCAGCGATTGAATCGGAGCACGGGGGAAACACTGAACCGGGAAGAGGTAGAGAGGGGAAGAGGGAGAGAGGGAAAGGCTGTTTCCTGCCTTTTTCAGGTTTCCATTTTTGGAACCACCGAAGACACCGAAATCACCGAAAAGGCGCTTTGCAGTTTCGGTGTCTTCGGTGTCTTCGGTGGTTCCAACAGGTTTTTTGTTCCTCTCTCAGTCTTTTCTTTGCGCCTTTGCGCCTCTCATCGAACAAATCTTATCTGGTTGACCAAAAACATAAAAATCAAAAATCTTGGGAACGCAAAGCAGCAAAGAAAAACAAGCAGCATAAATTCATGAGGTCTTTTGCTTCTTGGCTTCTTGGCTGCTTCGCTCCTTTGCGTCCAAAAGATTTTCTCTGTTCGTACGCCGACAGCGGGCTCGGTAAAGGGTCTGTAGACTTTGCGAGAGCATCGCCTTTACAACTCGACTTGCGGCACCTCAAAACGTTCGATCACGCGCTGGAATTCGGCGTCGGGCTGGACGGAGAGAGTCATGGTGCGTTGGTCGGCGGGGTGCTGGAAAGTGAGTTCGCTGGCATGCAGCAGCAGGCGGTGGCAGGCAAAGTGCTGGCGGAACAAGCGGTTGTGGCGGCCTTCGCCATAGGTGGTATCGCCGATGATGGGGTGGAAGATATGCTTGAAGTGGCGCCGGATCTGGTGCATGCGGCCGGTCTCTGGCAGGGCCATGACCAGTGAGTAACGGCTGGTCGCGTAGCGGCCGACGGCAAACGGCAGTTCGATCCGGGCCAGGCAGCGATAGCGGGTTTGCGCTTCTTTCTCCACGCCCTTGCCGTCCGGGGCCAGGGGATGATCGATCAGCCCCTCGTCGTCGACGTGGCCGCGAACCACGGCCAGGTAGCGCTTGATGACGGTGCGCGCCATCATCTGTTCACCCAGCCTGGCGGCGGTATCGGCGTTGAGGGCAAACAGCAGCAGTCCGGATGTGGCCCGGTCCAGACGATGGATCGGGAAAACGCGCTGACCGAGCTGATCGCGCAGCAGTTGCATGGCAAAGCGCTTGTCGGTTCCGCGATTGCTGCGGTGAACCATCAAGCCGCAAGGCTTGTCGATGGCGCATAACCATTCGTCCCGATAGACGATTGGCAACGCCCCCTCCGAGCGCGCGACAGAGGAAGGGGCCTGATTCATTGCTGTCGGGAATACCGAACGGTGCGAGTGTAATCCGCCGGGTAGATGCCTTCCTCCAGAGCCAGCGGTCGCAGGGTGAAGCGCACTTTCAATTCAGCTGGCTGGCCGTCCTCTCCCATCTGGAACCAGACAAACTTTTCACGCTGGGCCGGATTACTCCAGCGCGCCTTGAAGGTGTCATGGTGCCAGTGCTCCAGCACCAGGGTCTGACTATCGTCCTGCCATAGCCGCAACTTCAGCGTGCCGTTTTCAGCAAGTACATCAGCCGAGCCGTACAGCGGATGCTGGTAGTGCCCAACGAAGCGCTCCAACCGCTGACTGGCCTGTGTTCCATCCTGCCGCTCCCGGTCAACCGCCTCACGTGCTTCAGCCGCTTTGGCACGAGCGTCAAGCTCTTCTTCAAACAGCGACAGGCTCCAGTCGGTTGTCTCCAGGTCAGCGATACGATCGATGACGGTGCGGGCCAGTGCCGTGTTGAATCCGGTGAAACGATTGGCCGACACCGCGATACCCAGATCCAGCTCGGGCACCAACCACAGCAGGGAATTGATGCCATCGGTCGCCCCGCCGTGGCGCAGCAACTGGAACGACTGGTAGCGTCCCAGCCCCCAACCCAGGCCGTAAGCATTGATGGCGCGGGACTCCTGGTCCAGCCCGATCAGGTTGGCGGGCGCATGGATCGCATTGAGCATGTCGCCTGACAGCAAGTTCAGATCGTTCAGTTCGCCGGCCAGGTTGAAGCGTATCCACCGAGCCAGGTCATTCGCGGTGCTGTTGACCGCGGCCGCCGGCGCACCCCAGGTCCAATCACGGCGCGGAATTTCGACCAGTTCTCCACGAATCTCCTGGTGCGGCCTGGCTGCATTGTCATCCAGCCCCTGCAGGCGGGCATTGCTGCGGCTCATGCCCAGCGGCGCCAGCAGACGGGACTCGACAATGTCTTCCCAAGGCTCGCCAGTGACCGCTTCCAGTACGGCACCGGCAACCACGTACATGGCGTTGGAATAGACATAACCCTGGCGAAACGGCTGCTCGAACTCATGGTAGCGAAGCGCCGCCAGCGCTTCATCGCGACTGGCTCCCGGCATGAAGGTGAGGCGATTGCCAAACAGCCGCCCGACCCCGACCCGATGGGCCAGCAGGTCACGCACGGTCACCTGCGCCGTGACCCAGGGGTCAGACAGGCGAAACTCGGGCAGATGATCAATCACCCGGTCATCCCAATCCAGCCGGCCCGCGTCAACCAGCATTCCCAAGGCTGTGGCGGTCATCGCCTTGCTCAGGGAAGCGATCCCGAACTGGGTATCGGCATCAACCGCCCGAGTCCGTTCCAGATCCAGGTAGCCAAAGCCCCGCGCCAGCTGCACCTCATCACCCTGGACGATGGCCACGGCCAGCCCTGGAATCTCCCAGCGCTCCCGCTCAGCATCTATCCACTCCTCAAGCCCATCCAGCGGATCTGCAGCGACCAGGCCTGGGCCGACCAGCAGCAGCGAAAAAACCAGCGTCCGAAAAACGTTCATCTGTTTGCGCGATCTGTGACGGCCTTTGAGGGTAACTCAAACCGCTCCAGCAGGCGGTTGGCGTTGAAAGCGGCAATTTATAGCGGACTGGCTCGTCTGTCATTCCAGTTCCAAGCTGGTGGTGGTTCATCATGGATGAATCCCTCGCTATCGAAGCGCGAATTCAAAAACCTTTTGGACGCAAAGCAGCGGAGAAGCAAAGAGGCAAAGAAACCAAAGAACTCTTCTTGCTTGGCTTCTTTGCTGCTTTGCGTCCCAAAGATTTTGTCTTTTATCCTTTTCTCTTCGCGCCTTGGCGAGAAAACCCGCTTTTCGCTACTAACGGCTGAGTTCTGTCAGGCGGTTTAGCAGGCGGTCGAGCTGATTTTTTTCCTGGTCGCTGAGGGCGTTTAGCAGGCGTTGCTCGTAAGCCAGGGCGGCAGGGACGATGGCGTCATAGACGGCCTGGCCCTGGTCGCTCAGGAACAGATGCTTGGCGCGGCGGTCGTTATCGTTGGCCTGACGGCGGATGCGGCCGGCGTCGATCAGGCGGCGAACGGCGCGGCTGACGGCAACTTTATCCATGGCCGATTTCTCGGTGACCTCGGTCGCCGAGATTCCCGGATAGCGGCCAAGAATGGCAATCACTCGCCATTCGGTCACGCTCAGCCCGTATTTCTCCTCGTAAGTGTCGGCAATACCGCGGCTGATCTGATTTGAAAGCCTGGACAGCCGGTAAGGAAGAAAGTGCTCCAGATCCAGCATTGGTTCACGCCCGCTTGCTTGAAATTGGTTTCAAATGTAACTAATATCGTGACATTCAGCAAGCCGGCAAGCCAGTCGCCTGTGGCACGGATATCGCCGGTTTCCATTTCAAGCATGAACCAGGAGTTGGCCATGAGCGAACAACGCGCAAATCCGCTGGGCGTCCAGCAGTTTGAATTCATCGAGTACGCCGCCACCGATGCCAGCCAGCTGCACGACCTGTTCGGCAAGCTGGGCTTCGTCGCCGTGGCCAAGCACAAGTCACGCCCGGTGACCCTGTATCGGCAGGGCGATATCAATTTCCTGGTCAATGAGACGCCAGATTCCTTTGCCAGCGACTTCGCCACCGCACACGGTCCAAGCTGCACCGGATTTGCCCTGCGCGTGGCCGACCCAACCAAGGCCCGGGAAGCCGCACTTGCAAACGGCGCCAAGGCCATCGCCAACAAGCCTGACACCCTGGCCATCGACGCGCCGGCAATCAGCGGCATTGGTGGCAGTGCGCTGTATTTGACCCGCGGCATCGAAGACGTGGAGAAGGAGTTCGATTTCGATCCCGCCGTTGACCGCCACCCCAAAGGTGTCGGCCTGACCTTCATCGACCACCTGACCCACAACGTCTACAACGGCAACATGGGCCAGTGGGCCGAGTTCTATGAAAAGATCTTCGGCTTCTTCGAAGTCAAATACTTCGACATCAAGGGTGCCCAGACTGGCCTGCGGTCAAAAGCCATGACCGCACCCAACGGCAATATCTCGATACCGATCAACGAATCCGAGAACCCGAAAAGCCAGATCAACGAGTACCTGGACGAATACAAGGGCGAAGGCGTGCAGCACATCGCGCTCTACACCGACAACGTCTACGAGTCGGTCGAGGCACTGCGCGCCAACGGTATCGACTTTCTGGATACCCCGGACACCTATTTCGACGTCATCGATCAGCGCATCCCCAACCACGGCGAAGACGTGCCGCGCATGCGCAAAAACAAGATCCTGATCGACGCTGACCTGAACGACCCGGGCAAGCAGCTGCTGCAGATCTTCACCCAGACCAACATCGGTCCGATATTCTTCGAAGTCATTCAGCGCAAGGGCAACGAGGGCTTCGGCGAAGGCAACTTCCAGGCCCTGTTCGAAGCCATCGAGCGTGATCAAGCCAAGCGCGGAGTGCTGTGACCGCGCCGCGACAACGGAGCAAGCAGAAATGAAAAACTGGATCACCCATCCGAAAGTTGAAGGCAAGGCCAGCCGGCAGGCGCATTGCGATTTGCCGGAAGGCACCTACGAACGCGAGCTGGGCAAGGAAGGATTCTTCGGCCCAGCCACGCACATGTATCACACCCGCGTGCCGACCGGCTGGACCGATTTCGAAGGCCCGCTACAGCCGCGCGCCTTCGACACCACGAAAATCGAAGCGCACAGCACCTCGCCCTGGGATGCCAGCGAGCTGATGCACAACGCCCATACCCGGATTCGCAGCTGGACCTGCTCTAGAGCCATGGACGTGCTGGCGCGCAACTCCGACGGCGACGAGCTGCTGTTCATCCACGACGGCCAGGGCGATCTGTACTGCGACTACGGCCACCTGCCCTTCCGCGATGGCGATTACATCATGCTGCCGCGCGGCACCATGTGGCGGATCGAGTCCAAGGCACCGGTCAAGCTGCTTTTGATCGAGGCAACCAACTCCAGCTACCAGCTGCCCGACAAGGGGCTGGTCGGACCGCACGCCATCTTCGACCCGGCCATGCTGGACACCCCGACGATCAACGACCAGTTCCGCGCCCAGCAGGGTGATCACCCGTGGCGGGTAGTGGTCAAGCGCCGCAACCAGCTCTCGACCATCAGCTACCCGTTCAACCCGCTTGATGCAGTCGGCTGGAAGGGCGACCTGATGCCGGTGAAGATCAACTGGCGCGACATTCGGCCGCTGATGAGCCACCGCTACCATCTGCCGCCGTCGGCGCACACGACTTTCCTGGCCAATCGCTTCGTGATCTGCACCTTTGTCCCGCGCCCGTTCGAATCCGATCCGGACGCGCTGAAAGTGCCGTTTTTCCACAACAACGACGATTACGACGAGCTGATCTTCTACCACGCCGGAAATTTCTTCTCGCGCGACAACATCCACCCCGGCATGATGACCCTGCACCCCTGCGGCTTCACCCACGGCCCGCATCCGAAGGCGCTCAAGAACGCCTTCAAGCCAAAGGCCGAGGCCACCGAGGAAGTCGCGGTGATGATCGACACCCGCGATGCGCTGGAAGTCACCGGCGCTGCCGAAAAGGTGGAGTGGGCGGAATACGTCGATAGTTGGAAAGGATGAAACAACGGTTTACGGGTTCCGGTTTACGGGTTCCGGAAAACCGGATCGAGATATCCCTACAGCGCAAACCATAACGCGTAAACCGCAGCCCTCAATCTGGAAAATTTTTATGAAACTTGGAACATTGAAACAAGGCGGACGAGACGGCACCCTGATCGTGGTCAGCCGTGATCTGAGTCGTGCCGTTGTGGCCAGTGGTATTGCGCCGACGCTGCAGGCCGCGCTGGATGACTGGGAGCAGACCGCGCCGCGGCTGAACACGTTGTATGACGAGCTCAACGCCGGTACCGCCGAAGACATTTTCGACCTGGATCTCGGCAAGCTGGCCGCGCCGCTGCCGCGCTGTTACCAATTCGTGGATGGCTCGGCCTACTTGCCGCACGTCGAGCGGGTGCGCAAGGCGCGCGGCGCGGAAGTGCCGGAAAGCTTTTTCACCGACCCGCTGATGTACCAGGCCGTTTCCGACGGCTTCCTGGGCCCGCTTGACGATATTGCGATGGCCTCGACCGAGTGGGGGATCGACTTTGAATCCGAGATCGGCGTGATCTGTGACGATATACCGATGGGCGCCTCGGCCGAGGAATGTGCCGGCCATATCCAGCTGGTCACCATCCTCAACGACGTCTCGCTGCGCAACCTGATCCCGGGCGAGCTGGCCAAGGGTTTCGGTTTTCTCCAGTCCAAGCCGCGCTCGGCCCTGGCCCCGGTCGTGGTCACGCCCGACGAACTGGGCGATGCCTGGGTCGACAACAAGCTGCACCTGCCGCTGATCACGCACTTGAACGGCGAGCTGTTCGGCAAGCCCGAGGCCGGCGAAGACATGCAGTTCTCCTTTGCCGAGCTGCTGGCCCACGCCGCCAAATCCCGGCCCCTGGCCGCCGGCACCCTGCTCGGTTCCGGTACCATCGCCAACCAGGACACCAGCCTGGGTGCTTCCTGCCTCGCTGAAAAGCGGATGCTCGAAATCATCGCCAACGGCAAGCCGGAAACCCCGTTCATGCAGTTCGGCGACACGGTCCGGATCGAGATGAAGGCCAAGGATGGGGAGCCGATTTTCGGGGCGATCGAGCAGCGGGTAGTGCAGTACCAGCGTTGAGTTCTGGGAAAGGTTTCCGCCATGACTACCAAGCCCAAACTCGTCCTTTATTCCTACTGGCGCTCGTCGGCCAGCTACCGTGTCCGCATGGCGCTGAATCTAAAGGGGCTGGACTACGAAGTTCGTCCCGTGCATCTGGTCAGAGACGGTGGTCAGCAACATTCGGCTGAATACCTGGCACTGAATCCGCAGGGGCTGGTTCCGACGCTGGTCGACGGGGCTACCGTGATTACCCAGTCCCTGGCCATGCTTGAGTACCTTGAAGAGCGCCATTCCGCTCCCGCCCTGCTGCCAGGCGATGCTGCTGGACGTGCCAGGGTGCGTGCGATTGCCTCGGCCATAGCCTGCGATATTCATCCGCTCAACAACCTCCGCGTGCTCAAGCACCTGGTCGGCGAAGTGGGTGTTGACGAAAGCGCCAAGCTGGCCTGGTATCGGCACTGGACGCAAACCGGCCTGCAGGCGGTGGAGAAAATGCTTGCCCAGGGCGCCGGAGATTTCTGCCACGGCGATGAACCCTCCATTGCCGATTGCTGTCTGTTGCCTCAGGTCTATAATGCCCACAGATTCAATTGTGACCTGTCCGGCCTTCAGGCAATCGGGCGTATCTGCACGAACCTGGAGGCGCTGGATCCTGTGCATCGTGCTGCCCCGGAACAGCAGCCCGACGCCGAATAAACCCGGAGCGGAACATCTCCGGGTCTGCCGAACCAACATGAAACTCGCGAGATGATCCGACGACTGAATAACAAGCTGATACTGATCCTGGCCGCGCTTGTGGTGGCGGGCTGTGCCACCACCCCTCCCGACCCCGGACTCCTGGACAATGCGCGTAGCGCGATTGCCCAGGCCGAGTCTGCCGGCGCCAACGAGTATTCGCCGCTGGAGTTGCGATTTGCCCGCGAACGCCTGGACAGCGCCCGCTTCGAGCTGGAGAGAAACAATGCCACCGCCGTAAGGCGGCTGGCCGATGAGGCCGAAATCGAGGCACAGCTGGCCCTGGCCAGAACCCAGGCCGCGCTGACCCGCGCCGACCTCGCCCAACGGCAACGTGAACTGGAACAACTCAGATCCGACCTCATCGAACTGTTCGGCACGGAGTTTCTGGAATGAACCTGCGTAACTTGCTGACAACCGCCCTGGCCGCCCTGATCTTGTCCGGCTGTGCTGTCCAGACCCGCGATGACGGAGCGCTCGACAACCTCCGGACCGACCTTGACCATCTGCGCAGCGACAGCGAACTGGTCGAGCGAGTGCCGCTGGCACTGGCCGACGCCGAGCGCGCAGTTCGGCAGGCCGGTGCCGAAGGGCTGAACGAGGATGAACGCAACCATCGCGTCCGCATGGCCGAGAAGCGCATAGAGATTGCGCGGGCCGAGGGCTACCGGGCTCAGGCCAGGGCCCAGATTGAACAAGTCGATGAAGAGCGCACCCGCCTGCTGCTGCGGGCCAGTCGCATGGAAGTGGAACAGGCCCGCGCCGAAGCTGAACAAGCCCGTCGCCTCAGCGCCCAGACCCAGGAAGAAATCGAGCGCACCCGCCGTCAGGCCACCACCGCCGAAGAACGACGCGACGAGGCAGCGCGGCGGGAGCGCGAAGCGCGCGAAGAAGCCGAAGCGGCACGGCGACTCTCCGAGGCCCAGGCCAGCGAAATTGAATTGGCCAGGAGAGAGGCCGAGCTCGCTACCCAGGCAGCAGAATCATTGCGCAGGCGACTGGAACTGATGGAGCTGCGTCAAACTGATCGAGGCGTTGTCGTCACGCTTGGCGACGTGCTGTTCGAAACCGGCCAGACTGACCTCGCCCCGGCAGCACGCGGCAATCTGGAAGACGTGGTCGAGCTGTTGCAAACCGAGCCGGACAAGCGCATTCGCATCGAAGGCCACACCGACTCCACCGGTCCTGCCAGCGTCAATCAACGGATTTCGCAGCAACGCGCCGAAGCCGTGCGCAACGATCTGGTTGCCATGGGCATCGATGCCGACCGTATCCAAACCGTCGGCATGGGCGAGGATTTCCCAATCGCCACCAACGAGACCAGCGAAGGACGCAGCCGTAACCGCCGGGTGGACGTTATCCTGCTGGATGACTGATGTGCCTGAACAGACGGATGGGTTGAGGCCCTCCGGCATACCCTTGCAGTTGCATGCTGGCAGGGGTATAAAGGAGGCATCATGGTGGAAGCAACCAGCGAATCAAGCCAGGCTTCCGGCGTCAGCGCCGGCGGCTGGACTGGATGCCATCTGACCACCTCACTCCCCGTCTCTCCATTTCGGTCCAGCCAACTCTGGACTGCTACCCAGCCACCCCGACAAGATCAGTCGCGGGCAGGCTTTATTCATTGACCCAGATAACGCTAAGGAGTCAGCCCATGTTCGAACATCGCAAGGATCAGATGGAAGCACTTCTGAAGGAAAACGAAGAGTTCCGTCGCTTGTACAACCATCATCAGCAACTCGAAAAGCGCGTCATCGCTGCCGAAAACGGTACTGCGCCGATGGAAGACCTTGCGCTCAACCAGATGAAGCGGGAAAAACTCAAGACCAAGGACCAGCTCGCTCGCATCATGGACCAGGCCGAGGCGGCCTGACAAACCAAGCAACCCACTTGAATGAAAACCCCGGCCCTGGCCGGGGTTTTTTTCTTCACACGCCGAACCGCGTCGAACTGAAGTGACAAAAGAAGCGCTGAACACTTTTCTCAGCGAAGGGACTGAGCTTGCCCGATCGAGAACCATCAGCTATCGTGGCCGGCTAAACCGTTAGCGGCCAAAACCATGCCTGTTTATCAGAACGTACTGGAGCTGATCGGCAACACGCCGATCGTACGCGTCAACCACCTCGATACCGGTCCCTGCGAACTGTATCTGAAGCTGGAAAGCAATAACCCCGGCGGCTCGATCAAAGACCGCATCGCCATGAAGATGATCGAGGCGGCCGAGGCCCGAGGCGAGCTCAAGCCCGGCGCGACCATTGTCGAAGGCACGGCTGGCAACACCGGCTTGGGGCTCGCCCTGGTCGCCGCCCAAAAAGGCTACCGCCTGATCCTGGTGATTCCGGACAAGATGAGCCGCGAAAAGATCTCCAACCTCAAGGCCATGGGCGCCGAAGTGGTCATCACCCGCTCCGATGTTGGAAAAGGCCACCCGGAGTACTATCAGGACCTGGCTGCGCGCATTGCCCGGGAAACGCCCGGCAGCTATTTCATCAACCAGTTTGGCAACCCCGACAACCCGCTCGCCCATGAAACCTCCACCGGCCCGGAAATGCTGGAGCAGATGGATGGTCGACTGGATGCCGTCGTCATTGGCGTCGGCTCCAGCGGCACGGTGACCGGCTTGTCGCGCTATTTCGCCCAGGCCGCACCCGACCTCGAAATTGTGCTGGCCGACCCGGAGGGTTCGATCCTGGCCGACTATATCGCCACCGGCAAGGTCAGGGATGATGCCGGCGGCTGGCTGGTTGAAGGCATCGGCGAGGACTTTCTGCCGTCGATCAGCGATTTCACCCGGGTGGCCAAGGCCTACAGCATCTCCGACCGCGAAAGCTTCGCCACCGCGCGCGAGCTGCTGCAGCGCGAGGGCCTGATGGGCGGCTCGTCCACCGGCACCCTGGTCGCCGCCGCCCTGCGCTACTGCCGCGAGCAGACCGAGCCGAAGCGGGTGCTGTCCATGGTCTGCGATACCGGCAACCGCTACCTGTCCAAGGTCTACAACGACCACTGGATGCGCGACCATGGCCTGCTCGAAACCAGCAACCACAACGACCTGCGCGACCTGATTGCCCGCCCCATGGCCAGCCGCGATGCGGTCACTGTCGGCCACCAGGAATCGCTGGCCAATGCCTACAAGCGGATGATGCTCTACGATATTTCGCAGCTGCCGGTGATGGACGGCGAGCGGATTGTCGGCATTGTCGATGAGTCCGACATCCTGCTGGCCGTCTACGAGGACGAGTCGCGCTTTGCCGAACCGGTGGCCAATGCCATGGTTCGCGAACTGGAATCAGTCGACTACAAGGCCTCCATCGACGCCCTGCTGCCGATCTTCATCCGCGACCATGTCGCCATCGTCATGGACGGCGAGCGTTTTCTCGGCCTGATCACCCGCGTCGACCTGCTCAACTACCTGCGCCGCCGCGACCAGATTCGCCGCGAGGGCTGAACGATCAACTAATCGACTACCCCGCCGGCGGCTGCCAGTCGCCGGTGTCGGCCCAGGCCTGAAGGGCTGCCAGCCAGGGTTCGATATCCAGCCCCTGGTCGGCCAACCAGTCATCGTTGTAATAGCTGTCACGGTAGCGCTCGCCGCCGTCGCACAACAGCGTCACCACACTGCCTCGCTCATGGCTCTGGCGCATCTCGCTGAGCAACTGCACCGAGCCGATCAGGTTGGTGCCGGTGGAGCCGCCGCATTTGCGCCCCAGCCAGCCTTCGAGGAAGCGTATGGCCGCCATGCTGGCCGCGTCCGGCACGCTGATCATGCGGTCGATCACCGTGGGCACGAAACTGGGCTCGACACGCGGCCTGCCGATGCCCTCGATGCGCGAGCTCAGCTTAAGCTTCAGGTCGCGACGACCGGTTCGGAAAGACTCATGAAACACTGAATTCTCCGGGTCGACCACGCACAGCTCGGTGGGGCAGCCGGCAAAGCAGCGCATGCGCATGTAGCGGCCCAGGGTAGCGGCCGTGCCGCCGGTACCGGCCGAGACCACTACCCAGCGCGGATGCGGATCGGGCTCGCGGGCCATCTGCGAAAACAGGCTCTCGGCGATGTTGTTGTTGCCGCGCCAGTCTGTCGCCCGCTCGGCATAGGTGAACTGGTCCATGAAATGCCCGCCGATCTGATCGGCCAGGCGCCTTGACTCCTCATTGATACTGCCGGCCTCGACCAGGCGACACTCACCGCCGTAAAACTCGATCTGGGCAATCTTTTCCCGCGATGTAGCCGCCGGCATCACGGCAATAAACCGCAGTCCCAGCAAGCGAGCGAAGTAGGCCTCGGAAACGGCGGTAGAGCCGGAGCTGGCCTCGATGATGGGGGTATCCGGGCCAATCCAGCCATTGCACAGCCCGTACAGGAACAGCGATCGGGCCAGGCGATGCTTGAGGCTGCCGGTGGGATGAATCGACTCGTCCTTCAGATACAGCTGCCAGCCCTGCCAGACCGGCGGCATGTCTAGACGAATAAGGTGGGTATCGGCCGAGCGGGTAAAGTCCGCCTCGATTGCCCGAATAGCCTCCACCACCCATCGCCCACGACCCTTCTGCATTGTCTTGATTCCTGTCCCTGAAAACCGTCCCAGTCTACCCGCAATCCTCCCTTTCCCCTTTCCTCTCCTCACAACACCCCTGCCTCCAGCCCCGCGGCCATGGTCGCCCCCAGCTCCCTGCACTGATCCAGAAAGGCATCCTGCCACTCTCCTCGACAGATAACCGGCGGCTGCGCCAGATTCCACTTCAGGCCACCGCAAATGCTCTCGATCGCCCGCCGCGTGCCGGTGCCGTCCTGGCCGGCACGCACGTAGAAGGCAAAGGGCAGCGCGTCGGTATGATCGAGCAGACCGTAGTAACTGCGATCGAAAAAGTCCTTCAGCGCTCCGCTCATATAGCCGAGGTTCTCAGGGGTGCCGAGGATCACTGCATCACTGGACAGCACATCATCAGCACAAGCCTTTAGTGGCCTTACATGCCTGACGGTCAATCCTTGGGCAGCGACAGACTCAGCGCCTGCCAGGACAGCCTCGGCCAGAGTGCGCGTATTGTTCGAGGGGTCGTGAGCGATCAGCAGTAATTGCATGGCAGCGTGGCGCGTTGGGTGATCTGCCAAGCCTAACGTAATGCTGATTGGCGTCGTGTCTCAACGAACGAGCTTTGATCATTTTCGGGCGCCTTCCTCGGGCGGTGATTTCCGCTTCCGTTCGACGCGTGGCGAGTCCGTCAGCGAACTCCCCACCCGAGGACAGCCGGGACCGGTCAGGGAAGAACCGCGAACCAATTCACAGCGCCGACCGGCAGCTGAGTCGAGCGCAGGTAGCGGCTGCCGTAGACGATGGCAGGTTCGCCATCAACAAGCAGCAGGTTGACCGGTCCGGGCGCGCCGATCGCCGGATGAGCCAGGTCGGGGCCTGCAGAATACCAGCCATTGCCCGTGCTGCTCCAGGAACGCCGGTAGAACAGGCCCTGAGAGCCGGCCACAGCGGCCGCCGGAAAGCCGTTGACCACCCGGAGGGAAACAGCATCGTCCAGCGCAATGGCTCCCGGCACGGTCCACGCCGATGCCCAGCTATCGCCAACACTGTTGGACGCACGACGGAAGTAAAGCACCGGAGAGCCGAAATCAAACTGTGGATCAACATACAGGACCGAGGGGTTGCCGGCCACCACTTCGACATCGAACTCAACGCTATCCCTGACCGTGGTTTCGGTGAAAACCGTGGCAACAGTGACTGGACCTCCCCAGGAGCTGCCGATGGTATTCACTGCGCGACGTAGCGTCAGGGTGATGGAATTCAAGCCGGCAAAGCCCTGGCCATAGACGATGGCTGGCAGCGTATCGGCAATCATCAGTCGTGGCGTCATCCGTCCCGGCCGCGAGAATGGATGCATGTCGCTCAATGCATGCACCAGAACAGGGGCTGCCCAGCTCGCGCCGCTGCTGTCGTTGGCAAGCACAAACCAGGTCTGGTAGAGAAAGCTTGTCTCGTCAACAGTGACGGTCTGGTTGCTTTCGTAGGCAATGCCCGGTCGGCCATTGACTTCCGTCATGCTGAGGTAGCGCAACGAGGAGGTTCCAGGCGGGTCTTCGATCTTCAGCTTCGCCGGCCAGTTGCCGCCCAGCGGATCACCGGCGCGGACGTAGAAAAGCCCGGGCTCCGCTCCGGAACCCGAGACCCAGGCGATGGCCGGATGTCCGTCGATTTCAACCATGACCAGGTGGCTGACAACCGGGTGGCTGGTTACGGTCTGGACAGGACCCCAGGCAAGTCCGGCCGGATCCAGCGCGCGCCGATAGCGGATTTCGCCAGCGGAGAAGCCGGCCACAGCCGGATGTCCATCAATGATGGTAAAGCTGTCTCTGAAGGTCGCGCCGACACCAAGCTGCTGGTGAACGCGCGGCAGACCAATCTGCAGCGTAGCGTTACCAGTCGTTGATTCGAGGACGCTGGCCGATGCGGAACCCAGCGTAATCGGATCGCTCATCTGCAGGCCTGCCGTGACAATCGGCTGCGCACTAAATGCCGGCGAGAAGAAAAATGTCACGTTCGCGAATGTCGGCACATCCTCGTCAGTAAAGGACGGGCCGCTGATGACGCCAAGACCTTCCAGCTGGATTCGGCCGGCCTGGTAAGGTTGGGCCAGCTGAGAGAAACCGACACTTCCGGGCTCGATAATGCCCGGTGGGCCTTGCGGACCTTCGGGCCCTGCCGGGCCGACCGGACCCTGCGGACCTGCGGGGCCAGCCGGTCCAGTCGCACCCTGATCGCCCTGGGGACCCGCCGGCCCCTGAGGACCGGCGGGTCCCTGAGCGCCTTGCTGACCTTGCGGACCCTGTGGACCGGTGTCGCCCTGAGGGCCGATGGGGCCTTGCGGCCCGGCTGGACCTTCGTTGCCAGCCAGGGCGAATCTGGCCACCGGTGCAGGGCGCAGGGCCTGGCGCGGTTCCAGCGCCTCGCCGTTCACGCTTACCTCGAGAAACAGCGGCTGGCCGGTATAAACCTCACTGCCAAAATCAAGCTCAACCTGAAAAAGGCCTTCGCTGACCGGCCAGGCCGGCCGCTCGACCGTCTCACCGATCTGGTCGCCGAGCTCGGCGGCATCGAATAGACGAAAGGCCAGGTTGACGTTGCCAGAGAATGGCGACCCGGCCTGATCCAGTCGTCCCTGGTAGGTAATCGAGCCGTCCTCGGCCGAAAGCGGAATAGTGGTGAACGCCAGCAAGGCGATCATTAACAGGCAACGGCTCCAAGCGATCTTCATGACTGTTCTCCACGGCAAGTTAGTCCTAACCAAGGCATTCGGAAAGCGCTGGCAATGCGTGCCAGGGAAGCTGGAACCAACTTTCACTTGACTCTATCGTTTACTTTTGTAAACATTAATTTGTTTACAAGCATAAACACAGTCATGCACATCACCAATGCTGAACGCAAGATCATGGAATGCCTCTGGCAGAACCACCCGGCGACCAGTGCCGAGCTGGCCGAGCGCCTGGAAAGTGCCACGGTCTGGCGCCAGGGCACGGTCAAGGCCTTACTGAACCGGCTGCTTAACAAAGGCGCGATCACGGCTGAACGCGTCGGTCGCGGTTACCGCTATTCGCCGGCCGTTTCGCGAGAGGATTGCGTCAGTGAAGCCAGCCAGCGTTTTCTCGCGCGCTGGTTCGATGGCCGCCTGGCGCCTCTTGTTGCCCATCTCTCCGACCATCGCCAGATAAACCCGCAGGAACTGGAAGAGATCAAGGCTTTGATCAAGGAGCTGCAAGATGAGTCCTGATTCGTGGCCGGACCTGGCCTTGAAGCTGCTGATTTCGCTGACTCTGGCCCTGGTTGTGGCGTTAGCGCTGCGCCGTATCGTGCGGCGCTGGTTGGGAGCCGGGCCTGCCTACGGCCTCTGGGTGCTGGTGCCTATTGCCCTGATTGCCACGCTGCTGCCCAATCCGCAACCCAATTTCGAGCTGATCAGCCTGGATACCCGCATCCTGCCGGGCGCGCAAACGGCAAGCGTCGACAGCGTCCAGCACGCCTCAAGCGGGCCTGGCTGGTTGATTTACCCATGGCTGATCGGCGTCATGGCCAGTCTTGGGCTGATGCTGGTCCGGGAGTTCAGGTTCCGGGCCAGCCTGGGTCCGCTTAAACCATGCAGCAACGGTTGCTGGCGTGCTGTTCGCCCGCTGGCCAGCCCGGCGCTGATTGGGCTGATCCGGCCGCGCATTGTGATTCCGCCAGACTTCGAGCAGCGCTGGAATTCGCGCCAGCGCGAGCTGGTGCTGGCTCATGAGCGTACCCACGCCACGCGCGGTGACCCGTGGGCCAACGGCCTCGCCGCCTTACTGTTCGCCCTGTTCTGGTTCCACCCCCTGTGCTGGCTGGCTCTGAAGCAGTTCCGGGCAGACCAGGAAATCGCTTGCGATGCGCGCGTGCTGCGCGAGCATCCGCACTGGCCACGCAGCTACGCCGAAGCCCTGCTGGTGCCGGTGGCAGCCAGCGCAAGCACGGCCTGCCGCTGGTCCAGTCAACACACACTTAAAGAGAGAATAAGCATGCTGAATCGACACAGCCCCTTGCCCCGTCACCGAGTGCTTGGCCTGACCACCGTTGGTATCGTCGCCGCCTGCCTCGCCGGCCTGGTCTGGAGCGCCGGCTCGGTCGAACGGGCAGAAAACGCACCGCGCTATTTCACCATCGTCTCCCAGGTCCGCGTAGACGAGGATGACTCGCTCTACGAGCACCGCTACCAGATTGCCGGTCACCCCGGCCAGACCTTTGGCATGAACAGCGACATTGGTCGGCACGGCGAGCTGTCGCAATCATTTACCTTTCGGGAACTCGATGACGGCCTGATCGATTTGAGCATGACACTGAGCATGGCCGGCGAAACCGTGGCGACCCCGCGCCTGATCTTCCCGCTGGATAGCGAAGAGCCCGCCGCCATCGCAACCACGGACCGCCAAGGCGTTAATTTCCGCCTCGAAATCCAGGCCAGCAGCCAGCGTCCACCCAGGTAGTGAGCATTCTGTCTTTGATGCCTGAAAAAAGTGCTCGCAACATCGAAGGCCGTTGATCCTGAAAGCCGTCCTCGGGTGGGGGATTTCGCTGAAGGCCTCGCCACCGCGTCGAACTGAAGCGGAATCCCCCACCCTAGGGCGGCGCCCCAACCCTGCCGAGGCCCATCAGCCCAGCACGGCAAACCCCGACGATGGCCCTGAAAATATTTGCGGACATCGCCTGTTTTATGCGCTAGATTGGGAAGGTAACCTCGCAGAACAGGATTGCCTCTCATGCACGACCGATTCAGCTGGGTGTCGGCTGGCCTGCTGGCCATCGGCATGGTCGTGGCCGCCCTGGTACTGGGCTCGGCGATTCGCGATTTCCGGATCAGCGATCGCTATGTCGAGGTCAAGGGTTTTGCCGAGCGCGAAGTGCTGGCCGACCTGGCCATCTGGCCCATTCAATACCAGCTGGCCGGCAATTCGCTGGAAGAAATTCGTCTCGCCATGGACGCGGCCGACGAGTCCGTGGTCGCTTTCCTGAAGCTGCGCGGTTTCAGCGATGCCGAGCTCAGCCGCACGCCGCCGCGCATCAACGACCAGTGGATCTATGCCAGCGGAGCGCAGCGGCCGGACAATCGCTACACCGCCGAGCGCGGCATTACCCTGCGCACCACTCGCGTTGAAGCCACGCGAGCGGCACTGG
>SKQI01000068.1 GCA_007119095.1 Wenzhouxiangella sp.
AAGATGCCTTCGAGAAAAATCGAGAAATCGAGGAGCGCCGCAATGCTGATCGTTTCGACTTCATCAACTGGACCAAGGAAGCCTTCGACAACGTCGATGTGATCCCGCCGGGCAACGGCATCATGCACCAGATCAACCTGGAGCGAATGTGTACGGTGGTCGAGGTGCGCGATGGCGTGGCTTTCCCCGACACCCTGGTCGGTACCGACTCGCATACCCCGCACGTCTGCGCCCTGGGCGTGATCGCCATTGGCGTTGGCGGCCTGGAAGCCGAGAACGTGATGCTGGGCCGGGCCTCCTACCTGCGCCTGCCGGACATCGTCGGCGTCAAGCTGACCGGCAAGCCGGCCCCGGGCATGACCGCCACCGACGTGGTCCTGGCCCTGACCGAATTCCTGCGCAAGGAACGCGTGGTCGGCGCCTGGCTTGAGTTTTTCGGTCCAGGTGCCAGCACCCTGACCGTGGGCGACCGCGCCACGATCTCCAACATGACCCCTGAATATGGCGCTACCGCGGCGATGTTCCATATTGACGAGCAGACGATTGACTATCTGAAGCTGACCGGGCGCGAGGATGCGCGGGTGAAGCTTGTCGAGGACTATGCGAAGCTGACCGGCCTGTGGGCCGATGAGCTGGTCGATGCCGAATACGAACGCGTGCTGGAATTCGATCTGTCGCAAGTGGAGCGCAATGTCGCCGGCCCGTCCAGCCCGCACAAGCGGGTGTCGACCGCCAACCTGGCCGAGGCCGGCATTGCCGGGCCCTACGAACTCCCGGCCGATGGCTCCATGCCGGACGGCGCGGTCATTATTGCCGCCATTACCAGCTGCACCAACACTTCCAACCCGCGCAACGTGATTGCCGCCGGCCTGCTGGCGAAAAAGGCCAACGAGTTGGGCCTGACCCGCCAGCCCTGGGTCAAGTCCTCTTTTGCTCCGGGCTCGATTGCCGTGCGCCTGTACCTGGAAGAGGCCGGCCTGCTGCCGGAGCTGGAAAAGCTGGGCTTTGGCATCGTCGCCTTCGCTTGCACCACTTGCAACGGCATGAGCGGCGCGCTGGACCCGAAGATTCAGCAGGAAATCATCGACCGCGACTTGTGCTCGGTCGCTGTACTGTCCGGCAATCGTAACTTCGACGGCCGCATTCACCCGTATGCCAAACAAGCCTTTCTGGCCTCGCCGGCGCTGGTCGTGGCCTATGCCATTGCCGGCTCGGTGCGGTTTGATATTGAAAAGGATGTGCTGGGCCACGATGCCGACGGCAACCCGGTCACCCTGAAAGATCTCTGGCCCAGTGACGAGGAGATCGACGCCATCGTGGCTGCCAGCGTCAAGCCGGAGCACTTCCGCAAGGTCTACGAGCCGATGTTTGGCCAGCAGTTCAAGCGGATCAAGAAAGTCGATCCGCTGTACGACTGGCGGCCGAAGAGCACCTATATCCGTCGCCCGCCATACTGGGAAGGCGCGCTGGCCTCTGCACCTACACTCACCGGCATGCGCCCCCTGGCCGTGCTTGGCGACAACATCACCACCGATCACCTGTCGCCGTCGAATGCCATCATGGCCGATAGCGCGGCCGGTGAGTACCTGGCGAAAATGGGCCTGCCGGAAGAGGACTTCAATTCCTACGCCACCCACCGCGGCGATCATCTCACCGCCCAGCGTGCCACTTTTGCCAATCCGCGTCTGATCAACCACATGTCAGTCGTTGACGGCGAGGTCAAGCAGGGCTCGCTGACTCGGCTGGAACCGGACGGCAAGGTGATGCGGATGTGGGATGCGATCGAAACCTACATGCAGCGCAAACAGCCGCTGATCGTCATCGCCGGCAAGGACTACGGCCAGGGTTCGTCGCGCGACTGGGCCGCCAAGGGTGTACGCCTGGCCGGCGTTGAAGCCATCGTTGCCGAGGGTTTCGAGCGCATCCACCGCACCAACCTGATTGGCATGGGTGTCTTGCCGCTGGAGTTCACCGACGGCCAGAATCGCAAGACCCTGAATATCGACGGCAGCGAGACCTTTGACGTCAAGGGCGATCCGGCCCCCGGTGCCATGCTTACCCTGGTCATCCACCGCAGCAGTGGCGAGACCGTGGAAGTGCCGGTCAAATGCCGCCTGGATACGGCCGAAGAGGTATCGGTTTACTCAGCTGGCGGCGTACTGCAGCGCTTCGCCCAGGATTTCCTGGAGGAATCGGCCGCCGCCTGAGTTCGCTCACTGAGGGCTACTGGAAGCGGCTGCGGAAAATCACTTCGCTCGGTGGCGTTGCGTTCGGAAAGAGGCCGTGGCCAACGCCGGCGATCTGACCGAGCGTGCCGCCGGTGGCAGGTATCGTGAAAACCTGTGCGCTGCTTGGGTCTGCGAAGGGGGCAAAAATGCCGCCAGCCTGGGCTTGCGTGCCAAGGGAGAAGACCAGGCTGGCGTTATTGCGCCAGCTCACGCCGGCCGGGAATATGCCGGGAGCGAAGCTGGCGATGACCTGACCGTTGCCGGTGGCCGTGGAAATGACGATCAGGTCTGCCTGGGCCGGGGCGGCCAGATTGGCCAGTGGAAAAGTGATCCGGAAAAACGCCAGCTGCTGGCCGTTGGGTGAGAAAGCCGGGTAGGCATGGTTCGAGATCACGTTGACGCCGCTGTTGGGGTCAACGACCGCGCTCGGCAACGTCAGAATCTGTGCGCGCACGTAAGGTTGCCCGGGTGGTCCGACCGGTCCATAAAGAACAATCCCGGCCGCTGCCAGCGGCTGGTCCAGGTTGTTGGTGATATCCAGGTAAGCAGGGGTGGCAAAAAAGTCGGTGCCTGGTTGCCAGGAAATGCCGACGAATTCGGATTGAAACAAATCCAACAGCGACCCATTGCCGATTTCAGCCAGGCCGATTTCGAAACCATCGCTCGCTCGAATGACCCTGAGCTGGCGCACCCCGCCTGATACCGGGTCATTGCCGCCGCTGGTGCCCGAGGTCTGGTTGACGAAAGCCACGCGCTGACCATTGCTCGATGTCGCGCTCCACATCGGGGTGGCAAACAGGTTGCCGCCGTCCGGTAGCGTCTGGGTCACGTTGTTCCAGAGTTTGCGCCGCTGCCCGTTTCTCAAATCGAAGGCAAACAGGTCCTGGCTGGCCTCGAAGGGCTGGGCGGGGTCAGGACTGCTGACTACCAGCAAGTTGCCGTCGGGCGACAGGCTGGGGAATACCGGCTGGTTCAGGTTCAACGGCATCTGCGTGACATTGCCGCCGCTGGCTCGAAACACACGGAAATCGGGCTGGGCCGGGCTGCCAACGTTGGCGCCGAAAATCAGCTCGGCGGCCAGCCCGCTGGATAAAAGCAGCAGACCAAGCGCTAGCAGCCGAAGTGCTGCATGTGGATAGCGGGCTGGGCAAAGTGCACGGCGACGCGTTCCTGGACGATGATTCGGCATCTGTAACTCCGATTGTGACATTCTTGCCTGCTGGTAAACGCGTAGAGACGGACCCAGTTGGCTCATTGCTCAACCTGGTCAACGGAAGCTGCGTTATCTTTCGCCAATCCAACCTGCATGAGTACCCCAATGACTCCACCAGACTTTGTCGCCCATTTGGGCAAACTGAAGGCTTCGGCAATTTTGCGCACCAATGATGCCGATGCGGCCATCTCGGCCATGGAAGCGGCGGTGCAAGGCGGCTTCAGCATTTGCGAGTTCACCCTGACCATTCCCGATGTGCACGACATCATCCGCGAGTTTTCCCGGCGCCATCCGCAGGTGATCGTTGGGGCAGGTACGGTGCTTGATGTCGAGGAGGCTCATCAGGCGGTGGAAGCCGGCGCCCGCTTCCTGGTCTCGCCGGTGGTTGACGAGGCGGTGATTAAGGCAGCCACGGAGTTGGGCGTGGCCGCCATGCCTGGCACGCATACCGCCACTGAAATGCTCACTGCCCACCGCGCTGGTGCGCCGCTGCAAAAGCTGTTTCCCGCGCCCGGTATCGGGCCGGACTATGTCAAGGCCTGCCTGGGCCCCATGCCGTTTCTCAAGCTGGTGCCCACGCACGGGGTAAACAAGGACAACGTCCGCGCCTGGCTGGATGCCGGCGCTTATGCGATCGGCTTTGTCGCGCCGCTATTTGACCCCGACTTGATCGCTGATCGTCGCTACGACGCACTTGAAACCCGTGCTCGCGAGCTGCTGGCGGCGTTGTAGGTGGGCAGGCAAAAGCTGCAGGTTGCAATGGCCTTGATTAGTCGATCAATTCGTCGGCGGAAGCCCATATAATCCGCAAAATATCAATTCAGGGAACTCGTGATGGTAAGGCGTCTATTTATCCGGTTGTCGCTGACCTTGGCCGTGCTCGGCTTAATGACTGCTTGTGCCACGCTGGATGCACCGCGGTTGTCCGATCCGTCGCCGGACGAGCCGGCTGGGTGGCTGGTCATGAGTGTCAGCCTGAATTATGAATCTGGAGACTTCCCGGTCCCGTTCCAGTCCAATATGGTCGGATACCGATCTCGCGATACGGGGGCGAGCGCTTTTCATCGACTGTTTACCGGTTACTTCAGCGAGCGTCGGCTGGCCGAGATGGACTTGGTGGATGGCGGTCTGCACGCGCAGGTGTTTGCCCGCCGGCTCGCGCCGGGTGACTATGAGGTCTACTACGGCTACATGGGCACCGATGCCGGTACTGCCCAGCAGTTTGTGCAGTCCAACCGCGATTTTTCCATTCCCTTTTCCGTGCAAGCAGGTGAGATCACCTATCTCGGCAACTTCGACGCAAGGGTGTTTGAGGGGCGCAATCGCTTGGGTATGAAAATTCGATCAGGTGGCGTGTTCGTGGTCGGTGACAGCATGGACCGGGATCTTGAGCTGGCCAAAGCCCGTCTCGACGACTCTGCGTTCAACCGGGCACCGGTTTCCAGGCAGGTGCCTCGGCTGGAAGGCCTGGTTGGCGGGATTTTTACCTCTGAAACCGCCCGTTAGACGACAAATCAGGCTCCAGTCCGTCGGGCGTGATCAATCCTTGCAGCAGTGTGGCTGAATGTGATCTACATATCTGCCGGCTTAACAACCCGGCAAGTATTGGCTGTTTAGCGTTGATGATCATCAGCGAAGAATTGTAGAGCCGCTTCGGAAACAGTTGTCGTTGCTTCCAGCGGCAAAAAGTGCCCGGCATTGGCGATCGTGCGGAATTCTCCGGTGCCGCCATCCAGCCAGGAATCTGTGCCGGCAAACATGGCCGGTGGAATGCAGCGGTCATGTTCGCCGGCAAGCACCAGGGAGGGGATGGCGGCTCGTGCAAGGAGCAGGCGCCGGGCCTGATTCCACTGCCGCCACTGCGACGGCGCAGGGCGCAGCAGGCCGCGGTAGTAGGCCAGGGCCGCGCGCAGGTTGTC
>SKQI01000184.1 GCA_007119095.1 Wenzhouxiangella sp.
GTGCTGGTCGCCGTTCACCTGCCGGCGCAGATCTTTGATCGCGTCCTGTCTTCCTGGATCGCCCTGGGCTCGGCCTTCGGCCCGCTGATTTTCTGGCGTCTGGCGGGGAAGCGTATCTCTGCCGCTGTTGCGATCGCTTCCATCTCCACCGGCTACGTATTGGCCATCGGCTTGCCCCTGCTGGTGAGCACGCCGGGGCTGATCATCGAACGCCTGGTGCCGTTTACGCTGGCCTTCGCCGTGCTACTTATCAACACTTGCCGTAGGGCGGACGCCAGTCGATGATAGAGCCACCCAGAAAACAGCCACGGCCATTCCGAAAACTGGCCGCCTAGCCACTCGGCTAATGCCCGGAGATTAATACCCCACTCTTCTGCAGCGCATCAATCGTTTCTGCTGGCAGACCGCTGGCGAGCAGCACCTCGCGGTTGTGCTGACCGAGCCTGGGCAGGTCGGGGCTGGGCTGGGCAGGTTCGTCGGCAAAACGGATCGGCACGCCGATATGGTCGTTGTCATTGGCGTCTTGCCAACGCATGCTGCGGTGTCGAACCTGGGGCTGATCAAACGCCTCTTTGAGATCCAGCACTGGCGCCCAGCAGACATCGATATCGGCCAGGATGGCTTCCCATTCAGACAGTTCTTTTTCGGCAAAAATCGCGTTCAGAAAATCGACCAGCGGCTGCTGGTGCGGGCCCGGTCCAAGCGCGTGCAGGGGCGCCAGATCCTCGCGGCCGAGGTTTTTTAGCAGGTTGACGACAAACTTCTGCTCACTGCCGCCCAGGGCCAGGAAGCGGCCATCGGCGGTGCGATAAGTGCGGTAAAAGGCATTGCCGCCGAACGAGCGCTCGTCGGGCGGGTGCGGCGCCCGGTCTTCGGCAAACACCGGACCGGTGACATTCGGCGTCCAGGCCATCAGGCTGTCGAGCATGGCCACATCAATGAAGTCACCCTTGCCGGTTGAATGGCGCCGGTACAAGGCCATCAGAATGCCGGAAAAGGCCATTAATGATGCCGCCATGTCGGCCGCCGGGACGTGCGGGTTGACCGGCCTGCCGTGCTGGTCAACATTGCAGGCAACCAGCCCGCTCAAGGCTTCGACGGCCAGATCATGGGCCGGCCGGTCGCGCAGCGGGCCGTCCTGGCCAAAGGCCGAAATCGAGCAGTAGACCACGCCCGGATTGATTGCCTGGATCGCCGGGAAGTCGATGCCCAACCGCGCGGCCACGCCTGGCCGGAAAGCCTCGACCACCACATCACAGCGCGCCGCGACTTTCAGCAAAGCATCCCGCCCGGCCTGTTCCTTTAAGTTGATGCAGATGGATTTCTTGCCCCGGTGGGTATTGCGAAACCAGACCGAAGTCCCGTTCTGCTTCAAGCCCACCTCCCGCACCGGCTCTCCGCCCGGCGGCTCCAGCTTGATCACCTCGGCCCCGTGATCGGCCATCATCATGGTCAGGTGAGGGCCGGGGAGGAACAGACTTAAGTCCAGTACGCGTAGGCCTTCGAGTTTCATCTGGAAAGGGTTCAGGTTTCAGCGTTCAGGTTTCAGGAATACCGGATCGTAGCCCAGTTCGCGCAACAGGCTTTCTGAATCAGCGCCCAGGGCCGGGGACGGGCGCGAGGGCGGGCGTTGGCCGTTGATCTTGATCGGGCAGGAGAGCTTTTTCAAACCCGGCTTTTGCGGGTGGTCGAGGTGCTGGATCATGCCGACCTGTTCAACGAATGGGTTGTCCAGGCCCTGGGCCAGGTCATTGACCGGGGCGACCGGGATTTTGCCGCCGAACATGGCCATCCACTCTTGCGTCGTCCGGGTCATGAAGGCCGCGTCCAGTTCCTCGGTGAGCTGGTCGCGGTGTTCGCGTCGGGCCGGGATATCGATAAAGCGCGGGTCGTCAATCAGCTCCGGCCTTCCTAAGCCTTGGCAGAGTGCCTCCCAGAATTTCGGCAGCATGCACAGCACGTAAATCCAGCCGTCGGCGGTGCGGTAGCTCTGCGCCGGCACCGTGGCCGGGTGCGCACCGCGGGGCAGGCGGGTGGTGACATGTCCGTTGTTCAGATACCAGGTCGCCGGATAGCTGAGCTGGTGCAGGGCGACATCGAACAGGCTGACGTCGACATCACAACCCTGACCCGAGCGCTGCGCGCCGGCCAGGCCAGCCAGCAAGGCGATGGCCATGTTCATCCCGGTCATGAAATCGACCACCGACAGGCCGAAACGCGCCGGCGGCGTGCCTGGCTCGCCGGTCAGGTGGCAGTAGCCGGCCTCGGCCTGCATCAGGTAGTCGTAGCCCGGCCAGCGGGCGCGCTCGTTGTCGCGTCCGTAGGCCGAGAGGTGGGCGCACACTAGCGCCGGCTTCAGGTGTTTCAGGCTGGCATAGTCCAGGCCCAGCTTTTCCGGCAGGTCGCCACGCAAGTTGTTGAGTACGGCGTCGGCAGTGCCTACCAGCTTTTCGAACACGGCCCGACCGGATTCGGTTTTAAGATCCAGGACCAGGCTTTTCTTGTTGCTGTTGAAGGTTTGGAAAAATTCGCTGTCGGCTTCACCCAGTGTGAACGGACTGGTACGGCGCGATACATCGCCGCCGCCGGGGGCTTCGATCTTGATCACCTCGGCCCCCAGCTCGGACAGGTATTGCGAGCCATAGGGGCCTGCGCCGTATTGCTCGACGGCGAGAATGCGGTACCCGGTCAGCGGCAGGTACGAATTCATTCCTGGTGCCGACCGATCAGCTGCTTGGCGATGATCAGGCGCTGGATCTCGTTGGTGCCCTCGCCGATGCACATCAACATGGCATCGCGGTAGAAGCGCTCGATCTCGTATTCCACCGAGTAGCTGTAGCCGCCGAAAATGCGCATCGCTTCGTTGGCGCAGAACACGCCGGCCTCGGTGGCGAAGTACTTGGCCATGCTGGCTTCAAGATCGCAGCGTTCGTTGGCGTCGTATTTTTTCGCCGCCGACTCGATCAACAGCTTCGAGGCCTCGACCTGGCAGGCCATCTCGGCCAGCTTCAGCTGAATCGCCTGGTGGCCGGAAATCGGTTTACCGAAGGCTTTGCGATCCAGCGAGTAGTCCAGGGCCATCTTCAGCGATCCCTCGGCAATGCCGCAGCCGCGCGCGGCGACGTTGATCCGGCCCAGCTCCAGGCCACCGGCGGTCTGGTAAAAGCCCTGTCCCTCAACGCCACCGAGCAGGTTGGCTGCCGGCACCCGGTAGTCGTCGAAGTTGACTTCGCAGGAGTCTATCGAGCGGTAGCCCAATTTCTTCAGCTTCTTGCCGACCTTGAAACCATCGCCCTTTTCGGCAATGAACAGACTCATGCCCTTGTGCCGCGGCTCGGCTTCCGGATCGGTCTTGACCAGCAGCAACAGCACGTTGCCGTTGAGCGAGTTGGTGATCCAGGTCTTGGCGCCGTTGACCACGTAGTCGTCTCCGTCCTTGCGGGCGACAGTACGAATCGCCTGCAAGTCGGAGCCGGCGTTGGGCTCGGTCAGGGCGATGCCGCCCCTAAGCTCGCCGGTGGCCAGGCGCGGCAGGTATTTTTCCTTCTGCTCGTCGGTGCCACAGCGCTCGATGGCCGAAGCCAGGATCAGGTGCGAGTTGAAGATACCGACCGGCGCCATCCAGGCTGCCGACACCTTGATCACGATCTTGGCATAGGCGCTGGCCGACAGCCCCAGGCCGCCATATTGCTGACCGATGGTGGCGCCGAACAGACCAAGCTCCTTCATCTGCTCGACCAGCTCATGCGGATACTCGTCGGCCTGGTCATGGTGCTGGGCAATCGGCTTGACCGCCTCATCAACCCAGCGATCAATCGCATCAAACAGCGCCTGCTCGTCCTCGGCGCTCCACTGTTCCTGTTCTGTCATAACCTACTCTTTAAAATCATCAATGGTTCTCGCAAAGGCGCAAAGGCGCCAAGAAAACCTTTTATATTTTTTCCTTGGCGTCTTCGCGGCTCCGCGAGAGATTAAAGTCTTTTCAGTACCCTACCTGGTCTTCGATGCTGTGGCCGCGGCGGGCGATCAGCATGGTGCGGTTGAAGGTGCAGACCACCTTGCGGTCCTGGTTGAAACCGGTGGTCTTGACCGTGACGATGCCGGCGCCGGGTCGGGATTTCGATTCGCGCTTGTCCAGCACTTCCGACTCGCAGGTCAGGGTGTCGCCGGCATACAGCGGAAAGGTCAGCTTGATGTCGGTCCAACCCAGGTTGGCAATCGCCTTCTGGCTGACATCGGTCACGCTCATGCCAACCATCAGGGCTACCGTGAACGGCGAGCAGACGATACAGCGCCCGAACTCGCTTTTTTTCGCGTACTCCTTGTCGAAGTGCATCGGATGGGTGTTCATGGTCAGCAGCGTGAACCAGGTGTTGTCGGTTTCGGTAATCGTCCGGCCGGGGCGGTGTTCATAGATATCGCCGACCTTGAAATCCTCGTAATGGCGGCCGAAGTGCTCGCGGTAGCGATTCGGGCCCACTTCCTTGGCGTTCTGCACCATGATCAGTCACATCCTCTTGGCTAAGGGTTGGCCCGGGTCAGCAGGCGGCGGGCGGCATCAATCACCGGGGCATCGATCAGCTGGCCGTCGAGCTGAACGGCATCGCCATCGCTGGCCTCAGCCGCTTCCACCACCGCCCTGGCGCGGGCCAGCTTTTCCGGTGACGGCGTGAACGCGGCCTGGATGGTGGCGACCTGGGCTGGATGCACCGCAGCCTTGGCAGCAAAGCCCAGTGCGCGTGCACGTTCGGTTTCTTCTGCAAGACCGTCCTCGTTGCGCAAATCGATATACGGCACATCGATCGCATCGAGGCCATGGGCTCGGGCAATGGTGACCAGGCGCGAACGGGCAAACAGCAGCGGTTCCCAGGCAAATTCGCAGCCGACATCGACGCTGTAGTCATAGCCGCCGAACATGACCGCGGCCAGGGGTAGACTGGTGTCGAGCTCATAGCCCAGGTCGAGCAGGCCGCGGGTACTTTCGACCAGTGGAATCAGCGGCGGACAACGATCGCCGCCGGCGCCAACCACGGCCTGCAGCATGTCGGCCGACTCGAATTTCGGAACCAAGATAAACGCCGGCTTGGCCTTCGCGCCTGCCAACGCATTCAAGTCTTCCTGGCCCAAGCGGGTGTTCGGCGGATTGATCCTTAAACCCAGTTGACCTGCACCGTCATGTGCGGCGAGACCGGACAAGGCGTCGGCCCTCGCCTGATCTTTCTGGTCCGGGCCAACCGCGTCTTCCAAGTCAATGCAAACCGCATCAACACCGCAGGCCAAGGCTTTGGCATAGCGTTCGGGCCGGTTGCCGGGCACGAACAGCAGGCAGCGAAGGGTCAGCGGCACA
>SKQI01000256.1 GCA_007119095.1 Wenzhouxiangella sp.
GCACGCCCAACTACATGCCACCTGAGATCATTCTCGGCAAAACCGTGGATCAGCGCAGCGACATCTATTCAGCCGGCGTGATGATGAACGAGATTTTTACCGGCGAGCTACCGCTGAAGGCTGACAGCGCCATGGCCATGTGCATGGCCCATGTCCAGACCCAGCCGACAGCGCCCTCGCTGATCTGGCCGGAAATTCCTGCGGCGCTGGAACAGACCATTCTGACCTGCCTGGCCAAGGATCCTTCCGAGCGCTATGTGGATGTCGATACGCTGCTGCGCGAGCTGGTTCAGCTCAGGCGTCAATCGCTGGTCAGAAGCCAGAGGCCGGTAGTCGAAAGTCGATAATCGGGGATCAGTGGGCGGGGTACCCGGGAAGCCCGGCCAGGTTTGGCCGGGCGCAGCGTGCGTTCTGGATGAGCTGGAGCTTAGAGCGCTTTTTCCAGTTCGGGGATGATTTCGAAGAGATCTCCTACCAGGCCTAAGTCGGCGATTTCGAAGATGGGGGCTTCCGCGTCCTTGTTGATGGCAACAATGGTGCCCGCGTCCTTGATCCCGGTCAGGTGCTGGATGGCGCCGGAGATGCCGATGGCGAAGTACAGGTCAGGCGCGATGATCTTGCCGGTCTGGCCGACCTGCAGTTCGTTCGGCACGTAGCCGGCATCGACGGCAGCGCGCGAGGCGCCCACTGCTGCGCCCATCTTCTTGGCCAGGCCGTAAATGATGGCAAAGTTGTCCGACGAGCCCAGCGCACGACCGCCCGAGACCACGATCGGTGCCGAGGACAGGTCCGGGCCTTCGCCGTCCGAGCCTTCGACCTTGATGAAGCGGGTGTGGCCCGGATCGCCAGCCTGGGCCTGGCGCTCTTCGATGCTGGCCGAGCCGCCGCCTTCGCTGGCGGCAAAAGAGGCGGTACGAATCGTAGCCACCACCGGCCCGCCCTCAGGTACGCGGACGGTGACGATGGCGTTGCCAGCGTAGATCGGGCGCTTGAAAGTGCGCGCATCGATCACTTCCATGATGTCAGAGACCTGATTGACACCGATCAGGGCTGCGGCGCGCGGCAACAGGTCCTTGCCGAAGGTGGTCGAGGGCGCCAGGATATGGCTGTAATCGCCGGCCATGGCGGCCACTTCCGGGGCCAGGCACGCGGCGAGCGGGTGTTCGAAATCCGCTCCGGCCACGGCCAGAACGCGGCTGACGCCGTTGAGCTCGGCTGCCTGCCCTGCCACGGCAGCCGGGTCGGCGGCAAACACCGCCACATCGATGGCATCTACGCCGAGAGCGAGGGCGCCGGTGAGTGTCTTGGCGGTAGCCACGTTCAAGGTGGCGCCGTCATGCTCGGCAATGATCAGAATTCGGCTCATTACAGCAGTCCCTTGTTTTTCAGTTCACTGACCAGCTGGTCAACACTTTCAACCATTTTGCCGCCGCCACGCTTGGGCGGCGGCTCGAAGCTGATCGACTCCAGTTCGGCCGCTATTTCCACACCCAGATCATTCAGGGCGATCGTTTCCAGCGGCTTGCGCTTGGCTTTCATGATGTCGGGCAGCTTGACGAAGCGTGGCTCATTCAGGCGCAGGTCGGAAGTCAACACAGCCGGCAAGTCAACTTCAATGGTTTCCAGGCCAGCATCGACCTCTCGCTTTACCATTGCCTTGCCATCAGCGATATCGACCTTGGAGGCGAAGGTAGCCTGGGGACGATCCCACAGTGCTGCAAGCATCTGGCCAGTCTGGTTGCAGTCATCATCGATGGCCTGCTTGCCCAGGAAGGCAATGCCGGGCTGTTCCTTTTCGATCAGCTTCAGCAGAATTCGCGCAGCTGAAAGCGGCTGAACGGCAGCATCCGTCTCGACGTGAATGGCGCGATCAGCACCCATCGCCAGGCCAGTACGCAGTTGCTGCTGTACCTCTGCGCCACCCATGGAGCAGACGATGACTTCTTCCGCCTGGCCACGCTCCTTGATCCGCAGCGCTTCTTCCAGCGCTATTTCGTCAAACGGGTTGATCGACATCTTGACGCCGTCGGTTTCGACGCCACTGCCGTCAGACTTGACCCGCACACGTACGTTGTAATCCACCACTCGCTTGAGGGCGACCAGGATTTTCATGCTTCCGTTCCTTAAAAGAGATGCGTTTGTGAAAGTGCGACATTCAACTGCTAAGCCGCTTATTGTAACTGTTCAGCAAACGGGAAAGGATCACGGGCCGGATTCGGCGGCCAGGTGCCGGGCGGCAGCCTGGCAGGCCGGCTTGTCGAGCAGGAACACGCCGTCACCGCCATGGGCAAATTCGATCCAGACCAGTTCGCAGTGCTCGCCGATCAGCGATTCCAGTGCCTCGGCGGCCTCGCCGACCTCGCAGATCAGAATGCCGTGCTCGCTCATGTGTGCCGGTGCATCAATCAGCAGCCGACGGACCAGGTCCAGCCCGTCAGCACCTGCGACGAGGCCGAGACGGGGCTCATGCAGGTATTCCGGCGGCAGATTCTGCATGGATGCTTCGGGTACGTAAGGCGGATTGGCCAGAATCAGGTCGTAGCGCTGGCCGGCTACCGCCGACAACAGATCGGATTCCAGACAACGCACCCGATCACTGACCCCGTGTCGCTCGGCATTGCGTCGGGCCAACTCCAGCGCCTTTGCGCTGATGTCCAGCGCATCGACATCGACACCTGGCCGATGCACGGCCAGGGCAACAGCGAGGCAGCCCGACCCGGTACCAATATCCACCGCACGGCCTAGCTGTTGGTCGGGAAGCCACGGCTCGAATCCGTCGATGATCAGCTCGGCCAGGGGAGACCGCGGCACCAGAACCGATTCGTTGACCTCGAAACTCAAGCCGGCCAACCAGGCTTCGCCCAGCAGATAGGCCAGCGGCTTGCGAGCGTTGATGCGTTCGCGAAGCAGGCGCTCGGCGCGCGCCTGCTGCTCGTTATCCAGCAAGAGAGCATAGGCCTCGGGACCAAAACCCGGATTCAGGCCAAGCGCGGCGGACGCCAGCCAGCATGCCTCATCGAGGGCATTGTCCGTGCCATGGCCAAAATGCAGTCCAGCCGCGTCCATCTGCTCGGCGGCGTGACGAATGAACGTTTCGAGAGTGATCAAGGATATTGCTCCACAACGGCTGGCAAGCCAGGTTGGACGAGGCCAGCCATACCAAGCATGATCCGGCGATGAGGCTGAGCGGGATATAATAACGCCATGATCAAACAACCAAACCATTGCCATCAGCACGGGCGTGTATTTCTGCTCGCCGTCACCGCCGTCCTTGCCCTTGTCGCCGGCCTGATCTTTGCCAGCAGCATCATGCAACGCAGCGCCGACTGGCGCGCCGCCCAGCTCTTCCCAACCCCCAGGGTCATCGCCGACTTCGAGCTGGAAACGGCCGCCGGCGAGCGATTCACCCGTGCCGACCTGCAGGGTCAGTGGAACCTGCTGTTCTTCGGCTTTACCAATTGCCCGGATGTCTGCCCCGATACGTTGGCCATGTTGGCCGCCAGCATGGAACAGCTTGAACTGATGCGGCGCGAGGAAAAACCGCAGGTGATCTTCGTCTCCGTGGATCCGGACCGCGATCAGGGCGAACTGCTGGAAGACTACGTCGGCTGGTTCAATGCCGACTTCGTGGGCGTGACCGGCAGCGAGCCGCAGCTCCAGGCGCTGACCCGTCAGCTGGGGGTGGTCTACTTCCACGAAGCGCCCGATGAGCGAACCGGTTTTTACAACGTCGATCATTCCGCCTCAGTCCTGATTGTCGACCCTGAGGCACGGCTGTTCGGTCGCTTCGCCCATCCGCTGGTGCCGGAGGACGTGACCGCCGATCTGTTCCAGCTGACCCGATTGCGTTAAGGAAGCCCGAACCGTCATGGCGAACCTGGCCGCGAGAATGATGACCTGGCCGCAGTATCTGCTGCCCCAGCAAATGTTGACGGCCCTGGCATGGCGACTGTCCACTTTCCGCGCGGCGTGGTTCAAAAACCTGTTCATTCGCACGTTTGCCGGCCTGTTTCACGTCAACCTCGACGAGGCCGAGCGCAACGAGCCAGAGCAATACGAGTGCTTCAACGACTTTTTCACCCGTTCACTCAAGCCCGACGCCCGGCCGCTGGCTGCAGCTGAGCATCGGCTGATCAGCCCTTGCGACGGCACGATCAGCCAGTTGGGCAGACTGGAGCAGGGGCGCATCATCCAGGCCAAGGGACTGGATTACACGGCCGAAAGGCTGCTAGGCAACGCCGAGTGGGCCCATCGCTTCGAAAACGGACGTTTCATCACCATTTACCTGGCACCCAGCGACTATCACCGTGTGCACATGCCGATGACGGGACGCCTGGTGGCGGAACATCGAATCCCCGGGCAGCTGTTCAGTGTTTCCGCTGCCACGACCCGCGCCGTGCCGAATCTGTTCGCGCGAAATGAACGGATGGTCGCCTTGTTTGACACCGAACACGGGCCTGTGGCCGTGGTCATGGTCGCTGCCATGCTGGTTGCCGGCATCGAAACGACCTGGGGCGGACCGCTGGATAGACGACCGCAACAAAAAGCGCGCTGGACTGACTTCGACCAGCCCCCGACCCTGGACCGAGGAGCAGAACTGGGTCGGTTTCACTGGGGCTCGACTGTTATCGTCCTGACCCCTGATGATTTCCCGGATTGGCGCGAATCGCTTGCGCCCGGACGACGTGTCAGGCTTGGTCAGGCGTTGAGCGACTGAAACCGACCATCGCTTTTTCGGTCATAATGTCGGTGAGAGCCGGCCAGACAGTCGCTGTGCCTTTAGGCATGGAGGAAAGTCCGGGCTTCACAGGGCAGGGTGCCAGGTAACGCCTGGGGGGTTGCGGCGGAAGCTGCAATTTACGGAAAGTGCCACAGAAAACACACCGCCGATGGCCCGTCAGGGCACAGGCAAGGGTGAAAAGGTGCGGTAAGAGCGCACCGCGTGTCTGGCAACAGGCATGGCAGGGCAAACCCCACCTGAAGCAAGGCCAAATAGGGATGCCATGACGCGGCCCGCGTTGCATCCGGGTAGGCTGCTAGAGGCGGCTGGCGACAGCCGTCCCAGATGAATGACTGTCCACGACAAAACCCGGCTTATCGGCCGGCTCTCACTTATTTCAGTAACCGCGCCGGTCAGTAGGTTTCGGTGAAATAGTCCGTGGTTTTCTTCAAGGCCTCCGCCCAGGCCACTTTCAAGTCCGCGTTGAACCGCGGATCGAACTCGGACACTGCCTGCAGCAGACTATCGCGCCAGTGCACGTAAAACTTCGGATCAACGGGGGCCCTGCCCTTGCGGCTGTGAACCATTGCCATTTCATCCATGGAGCGCTGGACAATGGC
>SKQI01000138.1 GCA_007119095.1 Wenzhouxiangella sp.
CAGACCGAAGCACGGGCCATCCAGGGATTGACCGACCGCCTCGATCGGCGGTTTGTTGCCGCCTGTGAAATGATGCTCGGCTGCCAGGGCCATTTAATCGTCACCGGCATGGGCAAATCCGGACACATCGGCCACAAGATTGCCGCCACCCTGGCCTCGACCGGCACGCCGGCCTTTTTCGTCCACCCGGCCGAGGCCAGCCACGGTGACCTGGGGATGATCCGGCGCGAAGACCTGTTGCTGGCCCTGTCCAACTCCGGTGAAACTGAAGAAGTCCTGCGCCTGCTGCCGGTACTGAAACGTTTGGGCATTGGCCTGATTGCGATGACCGGCAAGCCCGGATCCACCCTGGCACGACATGCCGATATTCACCTCGATACCAGTGTCGATCAGGAAGCCTGCCCGCTGGGACTGGCGCCAACCGCCTCGACGTCTGCCCAGCTGGCACTGGGCGATGCGCTCGCCGTTGCCCTGCTGGACGCACGCGGCTTTACCGCCGAGGACTTTGCGCGTTCACATCCCGGCGGCAAGCTTGGTCGGCGTTTATTGGTCAGCATTGCCGATGTCATGCACGGCGGCGGCGATCTGCCCAGAGTCAGCATGGAAGCCAGCCTGGCCGATGCCATCGTCGAAATGACCCGCAGCCGGCTAGGCATGTGCGCGGTGCTCGACAAGCACAAACGCATCGCCGGCGTCGTGACCGATGGCGACCTGCGACGCCATGTCGATGAACTGGGCAACATTCGGGAAACACCGGTCAAGCGCATCATGACGGCAAACCCGCGTACCATCAGTGCCGATGAGCTGGCGGCCAAGGCCGTGGAAGTCATGCAGCATCACCGCATCCAGGGCCTGTTGGTCACCGATGCCGACGGGCAGCTGATCGGCGCGCTCAATTTTCAGGATCTGCTTCAGGCCGGCGTGGTATGAACCGGCCGCTTTCTGAAACCATACGGAGCAAGGCGCTGGCAATCCGCGCCGCCGTTTTCGACGTCGACGGCGTCCTGACCGATGGTCGACTTCATTACAGCGAAGACGGCAACGAGTCCAAGTCCTTCCACACCCGTGACGGGCTAGGCATCAAGGCTTTGATCAGCCAGGGTATTGTTGTCAGCGTCATCACCGCTCGCCAATCTGCCATTGTTGCCAGGCGCATGCAGGAACTGGGCATCGAACATTACCTGCAGGGCTGCCGCGACAAGCGTTCCGGCCTGGCCGAGCTGGCCGAACGGTTTGCGCTGAGCCCATCACAGATCGCCTACATGGGCGATGACCTGGTTGACTGGCCCGCCCTTGACCAGGCTGGCCTGAAATGCGCGCCTGCCGATGCCGATGCCTGGATAAGGCAACAATGCGACGTCGTTACCGTGGCACCGGGCGGCCGGGGAGCGGCCAGAGAACTCTGCGAACTGATTCTGGCCGCCCAGGGCAAACTCGACGCCTGGCGGCGCGGCTTTCAATGACCTGGCGCCAGCTCGCACTGGCCGGCCTGGCCCTGGCACTGGCTTTCGGCGTGCGCTGGTGGTGGCCATCGGAGCGCTCGCCTGCTGTCCTGCCCAGCTTGCCCGACCCGCGTTTCGACTACACCCTCGAAAACTTCTCCGCCCGCTTCAGCAACGATGCCGGAGAACTGGAGCTTCTGGTATCCGGCCCCAGGCTGGTGCATGATTCGATTGCACGCACGGCCACGCTGGAACAGCCCCGTTTCCTGTTCGAGCCAGATGGCGGCGACTGGCGAGGCACGGCCGATCTCGCGCGTTTCGAACGCGACGACGACCTACTGCTGCTGGAGGGTAACGTGCGGATCACCCAAGCTCTGGAGCAGGGCGCCATCATGCTCACCGGCGAGCGGCTGCAGCATGACCGCCAGGCGCGTACAATCAGCAGCCACCAAACGGTGGAAATACGCCGGCCGGGAACTTGGCTGCGTGCCGGGGGCCTGAGAATGGAACTGGACGATGACACCATCGAGCTATTCAATGACGTACACGCGCAATCCGACATCGCAAACCCGCTGGCCATTACTCCTGTTGATGCTTCTGCTGTTGCCGCTGCTGGCCCTGGCCGAGGAAAAACGCGAACCACCGATTGAAATCGACAGCGAGGCGGGCGGCATCGATGCTCGGACGGGCGCTTACTGGATGCGCGACAACATACGTATCCAGCGAGGAGCGCTACGGGTCCGCGCCGACGAAGGTCGGTCCTTCACCAACGAGGAAGGACAAGTCACCCGCATCGAGCTCTCCGGCTCACCTACCACCTGGCAAGACGTCCTCGAAGACGGCAGCGATGTCAATGGTCGCTCGCAGGAAATTGTCTATGACTTCCTGGCCAATACCATCACGATGATTGGTGACGCGCATATCCAGAATGTTCAGGGCGCCTTCAGCGGTTCGAAGCTTGTCTATGACCTTGCCACGCAGAACCTGGTGGGCGATGGCGGCGTGCGCCTGGTAATCGAGCCGCCGGCAACGTCGCCCAACAGGGGCCAGCAGCAAGCACCCGGCAACAATGAACCAGAGCCGGATACCCCGGACGAGTGGGATCCTCGTTGACGCCATGCTGGTTGCCGAACAGCTGGTCAAACGCTACGGTGGTCGGGCCGTCGTCCACGATGTCAGCCTGGATGTAGCGCGCGGAGAAATCGTTGGCCTGCTCGGACCCAATGGTGCCGGCAAGACAACAACCTTTTACATGGTCGTTGGCCTGGTTCCATGCGATGGCGGGCGCATTCGTATCGGCGACACCGACCTGACCCGGGCCAACATGCACCAGCGCGCCCGCAAGGGCCTGGGCTACCTTCCCCAGGAGGCCTCGATCTTCCGCAAGCTCAGCGTGGCCGACAACATCATGGCCATTCTGGAGCTGCGCAAGGATTTGAATCGAGAGCAGCGGCGCAATGAACTGGGCCGCCTGATGGACGACTTTCATGTCTCTCACCTCGCCGATCAGGCGGGCGTCTCGCTGTCAGGTGGTGAGCGCCGCCGGGTGGAAATCGCCCGAGCACTGGCCGGCAACCCCAACTTCATTCTGCTCGATGAGCCCTTCGCCGGCGTCGACCCGATCTCGGTGGGCGAAATTCAGCGCATCGTCAAGCAGCTCACCGAACGCGACATCGGCATTCTGATCACCGATCACAACGTCCGCGAAACCTTGGGCATCTGCGACCGCGCCTACATCATCAGCGAAGGCCGGGTGCTGACCCACGGGAGGCCGGAGGATGTGATGGCGGATGAGAATGTGAGGAATGTCTATCTAGGAAAAGAATTTCGGCTTTAGCGGCGCCTGATTATCGCCGTGTCTCGGCGATCGGGCTTCGTTCGGGTTCGGACGCCGTCCTCGGGCGGTGAATTCCGCTTCGGTTCGACGCAGTGGCGAGGCCCTCAGCGAAATCCCCCACCCGAGGACGGCTTGCTAATTCTTGATCTCGAGGGCCTGGAGGCGCGGCCAAGACACGGCGCTAATCAGGTGCGGTTTAGGGCTTGTAGGAGGTCGGTGACGGCTTGCTTGGTGGTGGACCAGGAGCAGACCAGGCGGGCCAGGTCGGTGTAGCCGGGCCAGATGTGGAATTCGAAGCCCAGTGCCTTCAGCTCGGCCAGCTTTTCCGGTGTTGCCCGCATGAATACTTCGTTGGCCTCTACCGGCCACTCCAGCGCAGTGTCCGGACTTTGCTCGATGCCGCGGGCCAGTTCGGCAGCGCGTTGATTGGCCTGGCCGGCCAATTTCAGCCAGAGATCGTCTTCCAGCATGGCCAAAAGCTGGGCTGACACGTAGCGCATTTTCGACAGCAGATGCCCACCGCGCTTGCGGCGGCGCTCCATGCCCTCCAGCCAGTCCGGGCGGCCGAACACGACGATCGCCTCGGCAGTGATTGCACCATTCTTGGTCGCACCGAACGACAGCACATCGACCCCGGCCTGCCAGGTAACTTCGGCCGGACGGCAGCCCAGCCAGTCCACGGCATTGGCAAAGCGCGCGCCGTCCATGTGCAGAAACAAGCCGCGATCGTGGGCAACCTCGGCCAGGGCCCCAATTTCCTCGGGCCGATAAATGGTCCCGCACTCGGTTGCCTGGGTGATGGAAACGACCGCGGGCTTGACGTTGTGAACCCCGTGCACGCCTGCCGAGTCCACGGCGGCTGCGACCTCGGCAGCGTTAAGCCGGGCGTTGTCGCCATCCAGCGCGACCAGCTTGGCACCGTGGGTATAGAATTCCGGCGCCCCGCCCTCGTCGTTATGGATATGGGCCTGGCGATGACAGATCACCGCGCCCCAGGGCGGACTGATTTCGGCCAGGCTGACGCAGTTGGCGGCAGTCCCCGTCGCCACCGGCAGCACGTGGCATTCAGTCTCGAAAAGTGCCGAAAAGCGCTCATCCAGTAGTTTACTGTAGCGATCGTTGGCATAAGCCGTGGCGAAACCCTCGTTTGCTTCGACCAGGGCCTTGATCACCGCCGGGTGGGCAGGGGCTTCGTTGTCGCTTTTGAAATTCATGAGTTGGGGCGGGAAGACGTGAGAGCGAAGAAGGGAGAGGATAATACGGCGCGGACCTCATTGATCGTAAAGGCAACAACAAAATCTTTGGAACGCGAAGCAGAAAAGCAGCGAAGAAGCGAAGACGATTAAGTTTTAAAGAGTTTTTTCTTTGCTTCTTCGCTGCTTTGCGTTCAAAAGGTTTTTTCTGTTCGCGCCCCGACAGCGACCTCTGAACTAAGCTCCAGCACTTTGCGAGAATACTGGTCAATGCTTTCTTCCATTCATCCTGAGCAAGTCATGCAGCGTGACCTGGCGTGGCTCAAGCGGCGGCGGGCGCAGCTGACCCGGTTTCGCGGGCCGGCGGACAAGCGAGCTCGGCTGCAGCAGCAGTTTGACCAGCGCCTGGAAAAGTCCATGGCCCAGCTCGCACAACGAGTCAAGTCTCTTCCCGCGGTTACGACCCCGACCGAGCTGCCGATCAGCCGCCATGTCGACGCCATAGTCGATGCGATCCGCGACAACCCGGTGGTGATCGTGGCCGGCGAGACCGGCTCCGGAAAATCCACCCAGCTACCGAAGCTTTGCCTGGCCGCCGGGCGCGGCCAGCGCGGCCTGATTGGTTGTACCCAGCCGCGCCGCATCGCCGCCCGCTCAGTGGCCCGACGCGTAGCCGAAGAAATGGGCTCGGAGCTGGGCCAGCAGGTCGGCTATCAGGTGCGCTTCAACGAACAGGCATCGGCCGACAGCTACATCAAGTTCATGACCGATGGCATCCTGCTGGCCGAGATCCATCGCGACCGCCACCTTGATGCCTACGACACGCTGATCATCGACGAGGCGCACGAGCGCAGTCTCAATA
>SKQI01000019.1 GCA_007119095.1 Wenzhouxiangella sp.
AGGCCAACCACGCCCTGGTGCCAGGCTGAGTCGTATACGCACAACCCCTGCACGTCATCGCCGAGCTCGGCGCTCATGCGTTCGGCCATCGCTTCGGCATCGGCCTGCATGTCGTCCTGGATGGCGCGGCGCTCGGCATTGAGCTGATCGAGCTGGTCGGCCAGGGAGCGGGCTTCGCGATCGTTGCCGGCCAGCAGGCAGCGGATGCCAATGCCCATGTCGTCCAGGCGCCCGGCGGCATTCAGGCGCGGTGCTGCGGCAAAACCCAGGTCCGAGGCACTGACCCAGGCCAGGTTGCGCCCGGCCACTTCCAGCAGCGCGCGCAGCCCCGGACTGGCCCGGCCGGCGCGGATGCGGGCCAGGCCCTGCGCGACCAGCCGACGATTATTTTCATCCAGCGGCACCAGGTCAGCCACCGTACCCAGCGCCACCAGATCCAGCAGCGTATCGAGGCGAGGCTGCTGGTCAGCGAAGTGATCGCGTTCTCGCAGGGCCTTGCGCAGGGCCAGCATCAGATAGAACACCACGCCAACGCCGGCCAGGGCGCGCGAAGGAAACGGGTCATCGGCCAGGCAAGGATTGATGATGGCATCGGCCTCTGGCAGCCTGGGTCCAGGCAGGTGATGATCGGTGACGATCACCCGGGCGCCGCGCTGGCGGGCCAGGCTGACGCCGGCCAGCGAGCTGATCCCCTGGTCTACGGTAAGCAATACATCGGGCACGGGATCGCCAATTTCAGAAACCAGCTCCGCGCTCAGGCCGTAGCCATGGCGAAAGCGGTCCGGCACCAGCCACTCGACTTGGCCCGCGCCCATCATCTTGAGCGCGCGCACGGCCACCGCGCAGCCGGTGGCGCCATCGGCATCGAAATCCCCAACCACTAGAATGCGCTGACCGCGCTGGATGGCATCGGCCAGAATCTCCGCGCCGCGATCCAGGCCGGACAGGGTCGGCGGCAGCAGGCCAGAGAGCGCATAGTCCGGCGCCTGCTCCAGCCCGCGCGCGGCCAGCACCCGGGCAGCAACCGGATGCAGGCCCTGCTCCAGAATGACCTTGGCCTGCCGACGGCGAATCCGAACCTGGCGGATCATGTCAACACCCCTTTGTTCTGACTAACTTTCTGATTGGAATCATAAAAGCCAAAATCTTGGGGACGCAAAGCAGCCAAGAAACCAAGAAACCAAGAAGCATAGATTAATAAGTACTTTGCGTCTTCGCTGCTTTGCTGCTTAGCGTCCAAAAAGGTTTTCTCTGTTGGCCCCTATCAGCGAGCACGGAATTGGATCAAAACACTCAGCCTGTACGCCAGATTTTCCAGCGGTCAGGTGGTCGCAGTACCCAGCGGCGGTGGCGGCTGGCCAGTTCCAGGCGATCGATTTGGAAACGGCCCAGGCGCTGCCAGATCCCGCTCAGCCAGTCGGCCAGGTGGTCGAGATTCTGCGCCGCGGTCCAATCCTGACGACAGGTCCACAGCACCAAAGTGCCGTCAGCGGCGCCGTCCGTGCTCACTACCGGCTCATGGGAAAGCTTGAGATATCGGGCAAGTCCGATCAGCTCCGTACTGGCACCGACCAGGTGACTGACCCTTGCCGACAGCGCACGGGCATCAGGCAAGGCGCCGGGACCCCAGAACCACAGGCTGCCGGCCGCCCTGCTCTCGCTGGCGCCGCGATGCTGATGCAGGATGATCTGGCTTTCGTTAAGCAAACGCCGCCAGCGATCGGCCTGCGGGCCTTCCGGCAAGACCTGGTCCAGGCTGTTGCCGGCCAGGGCCCAGGGCGGCTTAAAGTCACAATCCGGGTCTGCATCCAGGCGCAGGTAGCCGCGTTCCGGGCTGGGAAAATCCAGGGTCAGGCTTTCGTCGGCAAAGCAGGCAATCAGCTCATCACGGGCTTTATCCGGAAGCTTGGCCGAGGGCTGCAGCCAGACCGCATTCAGATCCGCCTGCAGGCAAACCGGATCAGCGCGCATCCAGGTGCCCGCGGCATCATCGGGGCAGTCGGCCAGGCGGCTGAGCGCTGCTGGTGCAATCGTCTGACCGCAGGCCAGCACCGACTCTGCCGTCAGCGGGTCCAGTTCATGCTGCCGGGAACGTGCCAGCACCCGGCCAATCAGGCCCGGCACGGCTTCTGCCTCGCTTAGCAAGGCTTCGAAGTCAGGCACCAAGACAATCAGCACGGTGGGCTAACGGTACTGCACCTCTACAATCTCGTAGACGCGGGTACCGTTGGGCGCCTGGAATTCGACCACGTCGCCTTCTTCCTTGCCAATCAGGGCGCGGGCCAGCGGCGCGCTGATCGCCAGGCGCTTTTCATTCACGTCGGCCTCCAGGTCACCGACGATCTGCCAGGTGACCTCTTCGGCGCCTTCGACGTCTTCCAGCAGGGTCACGGTGGCGCCGAACACGACCTTGGTACCAGCGTCCAGTGAACTGACATCAATGATCCGGGCATTGCCCAGCGAGCCTTCCAGGTTCTGGATCCGGCCCTCGATGAAACCCTGCTGCTCGCGGGCGGCGTGGTACTCGGCATTTTCCTTCAGGTCACCGTGGGCGCGCGCCTCGGCAATGGCTTCGATGACGGCGGGCCGGTCGACTTTCTTCAAACGCTCCAGTTCGGCGCGGAGACGTTCCGCACCCTGCTGGGTCAGGGGAATCTGGCTCATGCTTGCTCCTTGAGACGATACAGCTCGGCGAGGCTTCGCACGCCGCGCTCATTCCAGTGATCCAGGGCCTTGAGTGTTGCCCGGGCACCGGCAATGGTGGTTGAGTAGTTGACCTTGTGCTGCAGAGCCTGGCGCCGGATCGAGAACGAGTCGGCAATAGCCTGACGGCCTTCGGTGGTATTGACGATGTAATCAATTTCGTCGTTCTTGATCGCATCCACGATATGTGGCCGACCCTGAACGACCTTGTTGACGTAGTCACATTCCACACCGTTTTCAACCAGGAACTTCCAGGTGCCTTCAGTAGCGACCAGGCTGAAGCCCCGGCCGATCAGCTCCCTGGCCACCGGCAGCAGGCGATCCTTGTCGGCATCGCGCACGCTCAGGAAAACCCGGCCGCTGGCGGCAGCATTGATGCCAACCCCCTGCTGGGCCCGTGCCACGGCAGCGCCAAAGCTCGAACCCACGCCCATGGCTTCGCCAGTTGAGCGCATTTCCGGGCCCAGGATCGGGTCCACGCCGGGGAACTTGATAAACGGATAGATGGGCTCCTTGATGGCATAGAACGGACTGGAGAGGTCGTCAGTAATCTGTTGACTTTCCAGCGTTTTGCCTACCATGCATCGGGCCGCTACCCGGGCGATGGCAGTACCGGTCGCCTTGGCCACGAACGGCACGGTGCGCGAGGCGCGCGGATTGACTTCCAGGACATAGATCTCTTCGCCGCGAACCGCGAACTGCACGTTCATCAGGCCAATGACGTTCAGGGCCAGGGCCATCTGGCGGGTTTGGCGGGCGATCTCCTCGATCACCTCATCGGATAGCGAGAACGGCGGCAGGCTGCAGGAGGAGTCGCCAGAGTGAACCCCGGCCTCTTCGATATGCTCCATGATGCCGGCGATGATCACACGTTCGCCGTCGCAGAGCGCGTCGACGTCAACTTCGATGGCATGATCAAGGAAACGGTCCAGCAGTACCGGCGAATCGTTCGACACCTTGACCGCTTCGCGCATGTAGCGCCTTAGCTCATCTTCGCCATGAACAATATCCATGGCGCGGCCGCCCAGCACGTAGGAGGGTCTGACAACCAGCGGAAAACCGACTTCACGGGCAAGCACGATCGCCTCGTCCGGGTCGCGCGCAGTGCGGTTGGAGGGCTGCCGCAGGCCCAGGGTGTTGAGCAGCGCCTGGAAACGCTCGCGATCCTCGGCCAGGTCGATGCAGTCCGGGCTGGTGCCGACGATCGGCGCGCCCGCCGCCTCCAGGGCGCGGGCCAGCTTCAGCGGCGTCTGACCACCGAACTGGATGATGATGCCTTCCGGTTTTTCGGTATCGATGATCGACAGCACGTCTTCCAGGGTCAGCGGCTCGAAATACAGGCGGTCGGAGGTGTCATAGTCGGTCGATACCGTTTCCGGGTTGCAGTTGACCATGATGGTCTCGTAGCCCAGATCGCGCATCGCCAGGGCGGCGTGCACGCAGCAGTAGTCGAACTCGATTCCCTGGCCAATCCGATTGGGGCCACCGCCCAGCACCATGATCTTGGGCTTGTCGCTGGGGTCGGCTTCGCAGGCCTCGCCCCAGGTCGAGTACAGGTAGGCAGTCGTCGTCGCGAATTCAGCGGCGCAGGTATCGACCCGGCGGAATGCGGGCCGGATACCGGCCCGCAGGCGCAGCTTGCGCACGCTGGCCTCATCCACGCCGGCCAGGGTGGCCAGGCGAGCATCGGCAAAGCCGTAACGCTTCAGTTCCAGCAGGCGATCGTCGGTCAACGCCGCAACGCCGCCTTCGGCCACCTCGCCTTCCACCTCGATCAACTCGGCAATCTGGTCCAGAAACCAGGGATCGATGCGGGTCAGGCGATGAATTTCGACGAAGCTCAAGCCGCGGCGGAAGGCCTCGGCCACGTACAGCAGGCGATTCGGCCCCGCCTCGCGCATTTCTCGTCGCAGCAGGGTCAGCTCGTCGGCTTCTTCGCTCTCGATGGTGATCGGATCTAGGCCACTCAAGCCTGTTTCCAGGCTGCGCAGGGCCTTTTGCAGCGACTCCTGGAAGGTACGCCCAATGGCCATCGCCTCGCCCACAGATTTCATTTGCGTGGTCAGGCGGTCATTGGCGGCCGGAAACTTTTCGAAGGCGAAGCGCGGGATCTTGGTGACCACGTAGTCGATGGTCGGCTCGAACGAGGCCGGCGTGGCGCCACCGGTGATTTCATTCTTCAGCTCATCCAGGGTGTAGCCGACGGCAAGCTTGGCCGCGACCTTGGCAATCGGAAAACCCGTGGCCTTGGAGGCCAGGGCCGACGACCGCGACACGCGCGGGTTCATCTCGATCACCACCACCCGGCCACTGTCCGGATCAACCGCGAACTGAACATTGGAGCCGCCGGTATCGACGCCGATCTTGCGCAGCACCGCGATGGCCGCGTTGCGCAGCTCCTGGTATTCCTTGTCGGTCAGGGTCATCGCCGGGGCCACGGTGATGGAATCACCTGTGTGGACGCCCATCGGGTCGAGGTTTTCTATCGAGCAGATGATGATGCAGTTGTCGGCCTTGTCGCGCACCACCTCGAGCTCGAACTCCTTCCAGCCCAGCAGCGACTCATCCAGCAGCACTTCGTTGGTCGGCGACA